>DATCKK010000192.1:0-3354 GCA_036562325.1 Cytophagaceae bacterium
GTGTACCACCGCCTGGTAATAAAATGTTGCAATAGCCATCGTGAACATCTGTTGAATTTGTGATTCTGATGTTAATTACCTGACCTTTTGCATCAGCAACCGCCGGAAGGGTAACATTAACATCAGTAGCTGCTAATGTAACCGCAATATTAACTTCCGGTACATAAGGGCTATAATCAGTAACGCTGCTTATTACTAAGTCAGTAGAAGTTGCAGCAGAAGCAGATCTCACTACCTGATGTAATACTCCGTTTGCATCTCTTACTACAAGAGTATTTTCTGCAGTAGCATCAGTAAGACCTTTGATTGCCATAGAGCCTGTGGCATCAACATTAAATGTTAATGCTTTCCCAGCAGTGCTAATGTCTGTATCTTCCGTTAAAGCACCTCCCATTTTAACTTTATTAGTATCAGCATCATAGTGCAAACCGTTTTCTGCATCAATTACCAAATCACTATAATCAACTGTACGCATTGTTCCGTCTGCATTTAATACTACGATTTTTGCATTATCAAGATCACCATCAACTCCCGGAGCATCCCAAGCTTGTAAACCTGCAAGAGTAAGTGTATTAACACCATCTGTTGTAATAGTAGTTGGTTTAGTTAAAGCACCTCCTAGCGTAAGTGTATTAGTATCTTCGTCATAAGTTAAACCATTTTCCACATTAAGAAGATCATCAAGAAGATCATCATAGCTTACCCATGTTGTGATGAACTCAGGTTCACCCGGATTACCATAATCAGGGTTAGCTATGGTAACCATTACCATATCTGCTGCATTTCCAGCAGTTATGCTTACATTGAAATCTGTATTGTTACCATCAACCTCTTGAGTTACAGTAACACCATCTCCTGCGGAAACAGTTGTTGTTTTTACGTTATCTGCATCTGTAAAACGTACCCAGTGGTCATTATCCCAGAAGTAGAAACCCGGAGTAACGTCAAATTCATTTCCTAATGCTGTCGTTGCAGTGTTATACACCATTAGTGAGTTAGCCGGATCAGTTACCGGAGCAGCAACATTGGTTGCTGTCAATGCGATACGGGGCATTAAAAACCCTCGTTTTGTCGAAACGATGTCTACCGCAGCAGATTTATCAGGAGTGTTCGTTCCGAACCCTTGCTGTGCCATCATATTTGATGATGACAGAATTGCGAATGCAATTACTACATAAAATAATAACTTTTTCATTGTCATAAAATTTAGATTAAAAATTTGTTTGCTTGTTTTAAGATTCATTTTTATAATTGTTAGTGGTTAATATTCTATTTTAAAATTTATTGGTTATTCTCCATTGTGTTCCATCAGAAACCAAGACCCATCCTGAATAAGGCAAGGCTGTATACAGTTGAGATAATCCATTAATATTACCGTATACGTTAACATAATAATCTTCGTTGGAGTCTTGTTTCTTGATAGTAAATGTTTTTCCTTTGTTATTTTCAGGAGAAGGCAATATTACTGTAACATCAGCTGTACTGGCATTCCCTAATAAAATAACATCTGTAAGCTGCGCTTCATAAGCTCCTGTTATTTCCTTAATATCATTCAAATTTTCAAGATTTACCGAAAGCGATCCCTGATTATCTATGCTTACAGTAGGGTTATTTTCTGCTTCTTTTACAACCCCTAAGTTAGTTCCGTTAGCAGTAGCTACATTCACTTTCCATTCGGTTCCGACATCTGAACTAACTGACTCCACAGTTGTATTTGTGCCGTCAACTAGCCATATATTAGCATCAGAACCTTGCAAAGAAGCCAACCATTCTACTTCTGTACCCGAAAAACCATTATTAACTGCTATTTGATAAGCGGATAAACCAGTCGATCCTGTTGCCAAATTAATAATAGTAGGTAAGCCCAACTCATTGATATAAGTAATTGTTCCATCACCATTATCTACCAATTCAGTTATTGCCTGATTAGAAAGGGCTATACCTCCAAGGTCTATTGAAGTAAGCGTACCATCAAGATTAATATAATCAAGAATATCGCCAGAAAGGGTCATTTGCCCCGTACCATCTGAGGGAGAAACAATTCTATTCCATCGATTATTGCTCCAGTAATAATAGCCCGGAAAAACATCATTTTGGGTGTTAGTATTATAAACCAATAAACTCTCAACATTACCATTAGTAATAGTTGTAGTGTCTGTAGAATGTGTCAAAGGAACCTGCGGAATGAGTATACCTTTATCTTCAGCTACTATATGAATCTGAGCAGAAGGATTGGGATTGGTGGTCCCGACACCCACTTGAGCAGTTGCCACAAATGTCACCAACGCAAAAACCAAAGAAAGTAATCCTCTCTTTAATAAATTTTGTTTTTTACGGCAATAGAAATTTGCTTTCATCTTAATTTAACCCCATTAATTGAAATTAACCTAATTTAATATATAACACCATTTAAATGTTATTTCTGCTTTAATTTCATTTGGTTTTTCTTAACACTATGAATCTTCAAAAAAAACTCATTTTATTTCAACATACTTTATCTACCAATGATTTTGTTATAGTTACATATAGATAACTTATAAATTAAAATCGGGCAAATATCTCCATTATATTCAAATTTAATAATATCAAAAAGTCAAAAAAAAATATAAAAAAGTCTTGAAGATATCTTAAATTAACAATATGGCAAACTTCCAATATACAAGACCCAATAACAAATTAAAATCAGAATTCTTTAGAACTCTCATGTCCTTTTCTTCGTTATCTATTTTTTATACTTGAGAGCCTTTTATTATCAATTTGAATACTTCTCAATAAGGAGAAATAACAATATTGAGTTTATGGGAACAAAACTCCAATTATATTTCGGTTTATAAAAACCCCTTAGTGTCTAAATTCAGGAATTCGAATAGTTATTAAAACAAAACCACCCATAACACACTCTTTAACAATACATTATGATTTACACCTTTGTCGGCTGTCTGAATTTATTTACCATAAAAAAGTCTACTTTTTTCCTTAATTCGGACAGTTATTAGGTAACAAAAAAGCAGGTTTTTATTGAAAACCTGCTTTAAATCGAATCTATATTTGTGATTATTTTTTGCGTTGAAGGATATGAGGGTTGGTGATTATTTTCTTTGGACAGTTAAAATCAATAGTAATCTTTTTACGTCCACTAGGGTGAATAGGTGGCATACCAGTCCATTTATTGGAGATTCTATATTCAGCCTCTACAACTCCCGAAACAAAAGAAGGCGCTGGAGTAAAAGTAATCAAACCTGTTGCTGTGTTAGCACTAAATGTTCCTTTTCCAGGAATGTCTAGCAATATAGTGTTGTTTGTTGGATTACTGGCATTATTGTATTCGAATAATCTTATCGAGCTATATAACAA
>DATCKK010000202.1:0-5047 GCA_036562325.1 Cytophagaceae bacterium
GTGTTAGTTAGACTAAACGGTTGTTGGCATCAGGAAAGACAAGTACAGGTTCCCATTTTTTAGCTTCTTCAAAATCCATGGTAGCATAAGAAATAACGATAACAATATCTCCTACCTGTACTTTTCTGGCAGCCGGGCCGTTCAGACAAACAGTACCTGTTTTTCTTTCGCCTTTTATTACATAGGTTTCGAACCGCTCTCCGTTATTGATATTTACTATCTGCACCTTTTCATTAGGAATGATATTAGCTGCATCCATTAAATCTTCATCGATAGTGATGCTCCCAACATAATTCAGTTCTGCCTGAGTTACTTTCACCCGATGAATTTTAGATTTTAAAACTTGTATTTGCATTTTGAATTGTTCTGCTTTTCAAACATTGAATTAGGGTATGAATTGCCATTTATCCAATAATTTTAGGATAAAACTGCATTCCTTCCTCTTTTATTTTTTGCAAAATTAAGAAATTAAAAGAATATTATCGATAAGACGAATGCCGGAGAGATAAGCGGCTATACATAATGCGATATTTTTTTGATTGGAAATATTTTCTATCGGAAGCAGAGTTTCTCCATCGGCAATTTCAAAATATTCCAGTTCCAGGTCAGGAAATCCTGCCATGTAATTTTTTACCCTGGTTTTTACATTTTCTACACTTTCGGACTTTAATGCATCTCTGGCGATTAACAGACTTTTATAAATTTCAGAAGCTATTGGCCTTTTTTCGGGGGGGATTCGAAGGTTTCTGGAAGACATGGCAAGACCGTCTTCTTCTCTTAGGGTGGGGCAGCAAACAAGCTGGAGCGGGAAAGATAAGTCCCTGACCATTTGTTTTATAATAAGAAATTGCTGGAGGTCTTTCTGGCCGAAGTAGGCTTTGTGTGGTTGTACAATGTTAAACAACTTGGATACTACAATACCTACCCCACTGAAATGGCCAGGCCTGAACTTGCCCTCCATTACCGTCTCTAAGGCACCGAAACTCATAGTAGTTACAGGAGCGGCTGGATACATTTCTTCATTCTCAGGAATGAACACCACATCGCAACCTGTTGATTCTAAAACACGTATATCGTCGTTGATTTTCCTGGGATATTTCTCCAGGTCAGTCGCATTATTAAATTGAAGGGGGTTTACGAAAATGCTTCCGACAGTTACCTCGTTCTCTCTTTTGGCAGCTTCAAATAAGGATACATGTCCTTGATGCAGGGCGCCCATAGTAGGAACAAAGCCAATTGAAACAGAGCTGTTTCTAACGTCTTTGAGGTAGTTTTTTAATTCGGCTGCTTTGTGAAATATTTTCATAAAAAAGACTACAAAGGAAACTAAAATTATAGGCAAGGTAAAGGTTAAGTCAGAAAAAATTGAATTTTGTCGAAAAATTTCGTAATTTTGTGCGCCCTATGGTATCGTTTATTGTAATAACTTACTAATCAAACCGCTCAGAAAATATGGCAAAACATCGAATTCTTTATGTAGCAAGTGAAATTAATCCCTTTTTGCAATATTCCGGAGTGGCAGATTTCGTTAGGAAACTACCACAAGCCATGCAGGAAAAAGGAATGGAGATCAGGATTCTGGTCCCAAGATTCGGATTGATTAATGAGAGAAAAAACAGGTTACATGAAGTAGTGAGATTGTCAGGGATCAATATTACGATAGGCGATGAAGAGAAGCCGTTGATTATAAAAGTTGCGTCTATCCCCAATGCGAAGTTGCAGGTTTACTTCATTGATAACGAAGATTATTTCCAAAGAAAATCAGTATTCTTTGATAAGGATAACAAGTTTTATCAGGATAATGATGAAAGAGCAATTTTCTTCTGCAAAGGGGTACTTGAAACGGTGAAAAAACTAGGGTGGTCTCCTGATATCGTACATTGCAATGACTGGATGACAAGCCTTATTCCTCTCTATCTGAAGACAAGATATAAAAACGACCCTGTTTTCCAGCATACGAAGTCTGTCTTTAATGTGTACAACAACCCATTCAATCACAAATTCGGAGACGATTTACTCGATAAAGTGAAAATGCTTGATATTGATGATAATATGCTGTCAGGCTTAACCGGAGATTTTGAAGGGTTTGTGAAGATAGGTATGCAATACGCTGATGCCGTAATAAAATTCGAATCAGAGTATACTGAAAGTTTAAATAAACTGTTTAACTCTATGGAAAAAGAGAAAAAAATAAATACTTTTGGTGAAAAAGATAACTTTGAAGAATCGTATTACAACTTATATCAGGAACTTTTCAATTAAGAATATTCATATTGGATGCATGCTTTTGCTTGCATCCACCCTTTTTTCATGTGATAAAGAACCGGAAATCGGCCTTGATAGCAAACCGGTAAATAATCCACTTGATGTTGCTTTTGTTGAGCTGCCCGTAAAAACTTCCGTGTTTTTTCATAATGACTCGGTCATCACCTCCAATGCTCCTATTATGATGGTGGGGGCTTATAAAGACAATGAGTTTGGAAATGTGTATGCAGAGGGTTATGCAGAATTAACAGTAAAAGGGCAAGATGAAAATAGAAACGTTGCAGGAGCTACTGTACTTGATGCATATCTGACCTTAGATTACTATAACTCTGCCAACGAAAACTATACTTTTTACGGCGATACCAATCAAACTCAAACGCTCCTTGTATATAAAATTTTAGATAATTTATATAAGGACTCCATATATTATAATTCCACTCCGTCGCCGAACAAAGAAGCTAACTTCATTGGCCAGCATTCTTTTCAGGCAAGGCCATATACGCCGGATAGCCGTATCCTGATTGATATACCCAATAGCCTGGCTCAGGATATTCTTAATCTTGGTACCATCACCCAGGCCAATTTGCTTTCAGTTGTTAAAGGATTGGCTATTGTTCCGCAAGATAAAGACAAAGGAGCTGTCCTGGGGATAGACCTGGCAAACGACAAAACCAATCTTACTATACAATATAAGTTAGGGGAAGATACCTTGTCGCTGCAGTTTCCGATTAATGGTAATTCGGGCAGGTTTCATAAGGTGAGAAGTGAAAGAGGAGGTACCTTACTTTCTTCTTTAACAAATATATATGATTCTATACAAACTTCTTTGACAGGCAATACAGGGTTTATTCAATCAGGAGTTGGATTAAAATCGGTAATAAAAATTCCGGGAGTACAAGAGTTTAAACAAGATAAAGGAACAGTGCTGATTAATAAAGCAGAATTGGTTGTTTATCTTAAAGATAATTCAGCCAGTCAGTTTAATCCTCCCGGTGATTTGTATATGGTGGAAATGACCTCTGGGGGCGCACTAAAAAGAAATAATGAAGATCTGGTGTATGTTCAGACAGATAATGCGGACATTAACGGAACAGCGAACCCTCTCAGGGCTATTTATAGTGAAACTACAAACTCATATACATTTTCCATAACCAGTTATTTTCAGGCCTTGTTGTATGAAAATAAAGAAAATAATGGAATAGTGCTTACTCCCAATGCCCTTGAAAATAAAACATCGGTTTCTCGAATGATGTTTTATGATGGTAGTGAGAACAATCCTTCTGATAAAAAACTTAAGCTACGAGTATATTACACGGTAATTAAGTAATCAGCAGCCCATTAGAATTTTAATAAACCCTTATATTTTTCATTATGTGTGGAATTGTAGCATATATAGGCAACAAGGAGGCCTGCCCTATAATATTAAAAGGGCTAAAACGACTTGAATACCGGGGATATGATAGCGCAGGAATAGCGCTATTGAACGGTTACCTGAAAGTATACAAAAAAAAAGGAAAAGTCAGTGACCTGGAAGAGTACCTGAAAGGTAAAGATCTCTCCAGTAAAATCGGAATGGGGCACACACGTTGGGCTACGCATGGAGAACCCAATGATATCAATGCCCACCCTCATTATTCATCTCATCAGGATCTGGCTATTATCCATAATGGTATCATCGAAAATTATGCTTCTCTAAAGCAAGACTTGCAGTCGAAGGGACATTATTTTTTGAGTGAAACCGACTCAGAAGTGTTCATACACTTTATAGATGAAATCCGAAAGGCGGAAGCGTGTTCGCTGGAAGAAGCTGTACGACTGGCTTTGACTAAGGTAGTAGGCGCCTATGCTATTGTCATTATGTCAAAAGACGACCCTAATCAACTTATTGCTGCAAGAAAAGGTAGTCCGTTGGTAATAGGCATTGGAGAGGGGGAGTTTTTCCTTGCTTCGGATGCAACGCCTATCGTAGAATACACCGATCAGGTAGTTTATCTTAACGATCATGAAATCGCTGTAATTAAAGATAATAAGTTAAGTATAAAGAATATTGAGGATAGGCCTACCACTCCTTATATCCAAAAGCTGGATCTGGAATTGGACTCTATTGAAAAGGGGGGATTTCCTCATTTCATGTTAAAAGAAATTTTTGAACAGCCTAAGTCTATCCGCGACTGCCTAAGAGGAAGGGTTATTTCCGAAGCCGGCCACCTGGCTCTTGGAGGTATTCGTCAATACATGAATAAATTGCTGAATGCGGAAAGAATAATTATCGTAGCTTGCGGAACATCCTGGCATGCAGGTTTGGTGGCAGAGTACCTATTTGAGGAGTTTGCCAGAATACCTGTAGAAGTGGAATATGCCTCCGAATTTCGTTATAGAAATCCTATCATTAAAGAAGGAGATGTAGTTATTGCCATATCCCAGTCGGGCGAAACCGCCGATACCTTAGCAGCTATTGAACTGGCAAAAGCTAAAGGCGCGGTAATTCTTGGTGTATGTAACGTCGTTGGATCTTCAATTGCCCGGGCAAGCCATGAGGGAGCCTATCTTCATGCCGGCCCAGAGATAGGAGTGGCTAGCACCAAGGCTTTTACGGCTCAGGTAACTGTCTTAACTATGATGGCTATTATCGCCGGGTACAAAAAAGGGCATATTAAAGAGAGCAAATACCGTGAGCTGTTGGTCGAACTGGAAAACATTCCGGCAAAAGTAGAAAAGGCTTTGGAAACGAATGAGCAAATTAAGGTAATTGCTGATGAGTTTAAAGATGCAAGAAATTTCC
>DATCKK010000228.1:0-5781 GCA_036562325.1 Cytophagaceae bacterium
AAGAAGTACTGGCAACACAGTGTCTGCTTCAAACTAAACCCAAAACCATGAAAATTGAGATCAATGGTGAGTTGAGAAAAGGGGTAGTTTCCAAAGACATTATATTATATGTAATTTCTAAAATTTCATCCAGTGGTGGAACAGGATACTTTGTAGAGTTCGCAGGATCTGCGATCCGCTCTTTATCTATGGAAGCCAGAATGACTGTTTGCAACATGTCTATCGAGATGGGTGCAAGAGGTGGTATGATTGCTCCGGATGAAACAACATTCGAATATGTAAGAGGAAGAGAGTTTGCTCCAAAAGGCGAGCAATTCGAGAAAGCTGTTGCTTACTGGAAAACATTAAAGTCAGACGAAGGTGCTACTTATGATAAAGTATATACTTTCGACGCTGCCGACATCGCTCCGATGATCACTTATGGAACGAACCCTGGAATGGGAATAAAAGTAGACGGCACTATTCCATTATTAGACGAAATAGAAGGTGAAACTAACAAAGTAACTTTCATGAAGTCGTTGGAATATATGGGCTTCAAACCAGGCGAAAAACTTATCGGAAAGCAAGTAAACTGGGTTTTCATAGGAAGCTGTACCAATGCCAGAATTGAGGACTTAAGACTGGTGGCCAACTTCGTAAAAGGCAAGAAAAAAGCAGCCAACATCAATGCTATGATTGTTCCTGGTTCTAAGCAGGTAGAAAAACAAGCTAAAGCAGAAGGCCTGGACAAAATTCTTGAAGAAGCCGGCTTTAAACTAAGAGAGCCTGGTTGCTCTGCTTGTCTTGCCATGAATGAAGACAAAGTACCTAAAGGAGAATATTGTATCTCTACTTCTAACAGAAACTTCGAAGGACGTCAGGGGCCTGGCGCAAGAACCATTCTTGCCAGTCCGTTAAGCGCAGCAGCAACTGCTATCAACGGATACATTACTGACGTTAGAGAACTGATATAACTTATATATGTTGAGACATCTTAAATGGTGTCTCAACAATAGCGTTTCATTACGCAAACCTTCGTTTCAATTACAAAACGTATATTCAAAACAGAACAATTAAGGGGTCTCATCCCCTATAAATAATAAAAGGATGAAAGAGAAATTTCAAACTATCGTATCAACTATTGTACCTCTTCCAATTGAAGATGTTGATACGGATCAAATTATTCCTGCAAGATTTTTAAAGGCGACAACCAGAGAAGGTTTTGGCGACAATCTTTTCAGAGACTGGAGATACGACGCTCAAAACAATCCTAAAAAGGACTTTGTATTAAATAATCCTGACTATTCAGGAAAAATCCTTGTAGCAGGAAAAAACTTTGGTAGCGGATCAAGCCGTGAACACGCAGCCTGGGCTATCTATGATTATGGCTTCAGAGTTGTTGTTTCCAGCTTCTTTGCAGATATTTTCAGAAACAACGCTTTGAACAACGGATTGCTTCCTGTTACTGTTTCCGAGCAGTTCCTTTCTACTATTTTCAATAAAGTAAAAGAAGACAAAAACACTAAGTTAAAAGTTGACTTAGAAAATCAAACGATCAGTATCGAAGGTACTGACCTTAGTGAGTCTTTCGCTATAGATCCTTACAAGAAAACATGCTTGTTGAATGGATACGATGATATAGACTATATCTTATCATTGAAAGACAAGATTGAAGAATATGAAAAGAAAGCAGTGAGGTTTGTATAAGCCTCACTTTTTGTTTTATATAATAACTTAACTGAAAAAAGGATAATGAAAAAAAAGATCGCTTTATTAAGTGGTGACGGTATAGGGCCAGAAGTAGCAGCTCAGGCAGTGAAAGCCCTGAAGGCTGTTGAAGAAGTGTATAACCATAATTTTGAATTTACTGAAGCTCTTGTAGGAGCTATCGCAATCGATAAAACAGGCAATCCATTTCCTGATGAAACTCTAAAAATCTGTCAGGAATCTGACGCCATTCTTTTCGGTGCTATCGGCCATCCAAAATACGACAATGACCCAACTGCAAAAGTAAGGCCTGAACAAGGATTACTGGCTATGAGAAAGGCTTTGGGATTGTTCGCCAACATTCGTCCGATCAACAGTTATAAAATTCTTGAAGAGGCTTCTCCTTTAAAATCTCATATCATTAATGGAGTTGATTTCGTAGTTTTCAGAGAGCTTACCGGTGGCTTGTACTTTGGTAACCCAAGAGGTAGATCTGAAGACGGAAAAACTGCTTTCGAAACTTGTGTATATACAGAAGAAGAAATCATAAGAATTGCCAAACTGGCTTTCGAAGCAGCCAGAAGAAGAAAGAACAAAGTAACATTAGTTGACAAAGCTAACGTTTTGGTTACATCAAGACTTTGGAGAGAAACTGTAAAGAAATACCATGCAGAAAACTTCTCTGATGTAGAGCTTGACTTTTTATTCGTTGACAATGCTGCCATGAAAATCATCACCTGGCCAAAAGCATTTGACGTAGTATTAACCGAAAACCTTTTTGGTGACATTATCACTGACGAAGCTTCTGTAATCTCCGGTTCTTTAGGTATGCTTCCTTCTGCTTCCGTAGGTAGCAAAGTTGCGTTATATGAGCCTATCCACGGTTCTTATCCGGAAGCAGCCGGTAAAAACATCGCTAACCCTGTAGGTGCTATCCTTTCTGCTGCTATGTTATTAGAAACTTCTTTCAATATGCTGGATGAAGCAAAAGCCATCAGAAATGCAGTTGAAAAAGCTTTAGATAGCGGCTTTGTTACCATCGATATCAACAAAGATAAATACTACTCTACTACAGAGGTGGGTGATAAGATTGCTGAATTAATTAAAGCTAATGCTACAGTGGCTAAATAGTTAAAGCAATTACAGGTTTAAGCCATAACCTCAAATGTATATAGCTTAAAACCTCAAAACATAAAAACAATAAAGGCTCCGAATGGAGCCTTTATTGTTTTTATGGATCAGATTGGTTTATTGCTTAATAATCTTATAACTCTTACTTCCTTCAGGGCCGGTTACTATCAGGAAGTATAATCCTTGCGGCAAATTCCTTCCTGCTTCCAGTGAAGCACCTGATTTAATAATTGATGTCTCCAGTATTACCGAATTGGCATCCATTATCATAATCATTAACTCCTGCTGAGATTCATTTACTATGGTCACTTCTTCATTAAATGGATTAGGATATAGCGAATGCCCTAAATAAGTACCAGAAGTAGTAGATGTAATACATTGTACAGGGTTAGTCACTGGCGTAACACCGGTATTGCCTCCGGCGCAATTTCCACATATATCAAGACTGGCACTTCCTCCCCAATCACCGTTACAATCCTGAACACAGGCTGTTAAACCGGTTGTACCTCCTACACACGTATTGCAATTATCTAAATACGCCATACCTCCCCATTCACCGTTGCAATCCTGCGTACACGCCTGCTTTCCGGTATTTCCGCCTACACAGGTATTACAATTATCCAAGTAAGCTGTTCCGCCCCAGTCGCCGCTGCAATCCTGAACACAGGCAGTTAAGCCGGTTGTACCTCCTACACACGTATTGCAATTATCAATAAAGGCTGTTCCATTGGGCGTACCATTACAATCTACATTAGTACTAAAGTCCAGATAATTGATATTAAACACTCCCGTAAATGTAAGCCTTAATATATGCTGTCCCTGAGTTAAATCAATATTGTTGAGCGTTACATCCTGCCATGTCTGCCAACCGCCGGTATACGGCACATTAGCATTAACTACAACCGGTGCCCCGTCTATGGACAAAGAAAATGCTTTTGCGCCAAAATCCTCAGAAGCTACACGGGCAACAATTGTGTAAGGAGCTGTATATTGTACATTCACTGTATATTCTAACCATTCTCCCGTTCCAGTCCAACCGACATTATATCCACCTCCTGTATCCTGAGCATCTTCTATATCTACATCATCAAATCGGTATACCTCACCTTCATTACCCGGAGTATCGTCAAAATAAGCTACATTTTGTCCGCCGGTGTCATAGTTCTCCGCCTCTACCTTTCCCGGGATTTGCTGAACAATTCCATTATAAGGAGCCTGAGTAAACACAGTAAGCACTACTTCAGAAGATGTTTTTGAAGTTTGGCCATTCGAAATTACTACTGAATAAGTACCCGCATCAGCAGATGTAACAGACGCTATGCTAAAGGTACTTTGTATGGCACCAGGAATATTAACCCCATTTTTCTGCCATTGATAAGTTAAAGGTAAGATCTGAGAAGTTGCTTCAACAGTAAAAGTAGCACCCTCTCCTGCATTCAGGTCCAAAGGAAGAGGTTGTTTGGTTATACAGATTTCATTACCCTGACATTCTTTGGTTAGCAACACACTTCCTTTATGCGGATATACTTCAAAATATACCATTTGTCCTGACCTTCTGATGTCCGACACCATCTCTCCATCCTGATAAACTACATACTGGCCGTTAAAACTTCCAAGATTAACAGCTACCGTAACAGGTGTTTTTAGAAGGTTGATATTGACAGGTAAAATATTGTTCCATGAAACAGTAATATCACCCGTAACGGCATTACTGCTCACCACCGGGCTGTATGCTTTACGTTGTGATTGATATGTGATAACTTCCGATGGCGTTGCTACCCATAACTGCCCGGCTTCTACTTTGCTTTTCAGGTAATTCATGTGATTAATATAATTGCTCACAGAAATACTTCCCCAGGATGGGTCTCCTACCCCATGGGTTTCGCGTATCGCCCAGGAATTGTTATTTATAGCAAGATCCACTGCACCATTTAAATCCGATATGGCAGAGGTTGGCGCAAAGACAAAATAGTTCAGCCGGAAAGGATCACTAAAGTCTGCAGAATTCAATAACCCGGTATGATTGTATTGATCCTGAGTTCCTGCCCTTGCTCCCAGATACTGTTTACTTTTCAAATAAGTAAGCATAGTATCTGTATGAAGGTCGTAGGGGAAAATAAAAAAACGGGGATACTCTCCGGTATTAGATTCAATAAGACTGGTACTCAAGTCAATCTCTATGGCGAAGTCTGCTTCTGTCCAATATTGCGTTTCGCACCAATCCACAGGCCTTCCGCAATAATGATTATGGCTATGATTTATAATCTCATGACCATGACTTATCATCCTCTTGGCGTCATTCCAGTTGGCAGCATCGCATTCTCCTGAGATTGCCCCAAAGGTAATTTTGATACCTCTGTTATATGCTATGGTATCGGCATAATTTTCAATCCCGGATACTGTAGGAGAACCAAAGTCATCATGTATTATAGTATAGGCCCCATTACTGTTATACTTCCAGGTAGTAATACTGGCAGAGGGAGACTGGCCCGATACGGTACCCCAACACAAAAGGAGTATTAGGCAATTAAAAATAATTTTCTTCATAAATAACCTGTTAATTTCTTATAAAACTAGCACACCTTTTCCAAGCTGATTGAATAATGATTAAACCCACACCAAGGTTTTATGCAAGTTAAAATAATAATAATCATATTCCAACCCAACTTGTACTAAACTCATAAAAAATCACTTATATTAAAAAATTAAAAATCCTCAATTGTATTTTCCCGCGAAACCATTATAAAAAACAGACTAAAAATATTTTTCGAAGAACCTAAATATGGCTGTAAGTTTCCTTTAACAGGAAACTCATAATATATAAAATTATTAGTGAAGAAATTTAACCAAAGGTTAATCAATGAAACAAAATCTCCCGAAATTAAACTTAATGACATAAATTGGGAGTTAATAAAACCAAAGAAAAAAGTAGTATTAGTTTGATTAAGGAATTATGAATAAGAA
>DATCKK010000258.1:0-1856 GCA_036562325.1 Cytophagaceae bacterium
CGGATTGTATCCCCTACAGCATAATCTCCAACAGGAATTGCTTGAATATTTGTTGCCATTTGCTGGAATGTATCGCTGGGATTGGTCGGCACTCCTTTGTCAGTAATGGCCCCAGCGATAAGAGTCTTACCATTACTGACAGACGTAAAAAGCTCATTCAACGCTCCTTCAACATCTGTTGCTGTAAAATGCCCTCCCGCATCTTCTATTGCTATATTTTTTGCTTTATGCGCCCCTGTCGCATTTTCATTCTTATGCGACATAAGATCTTGACTTACAATACTCACTGCCTGGTCTGTATAGTTGTTTGCTGCCTCCAGCGCTGCAGTCGCTTTTTCTTGTGCGCCAGCAGGGGTTTCTGCGCCAATATCTTCAGCTTTCAACTCTACGTCGCCTGTTTTCCCATTTACGGAAGTTACTATATTTTTCGTCTTATCCTCTATTTCTTTTAGCTTCTGGTCAATAATGTCAGCATTGCTGTTAAAATCATCTACGTTGTAAAAATCCTCCTGCCCAGGTTTCTTTAGCTTATAATTCTGTGTATACTCCATCAGCTCACCACCTCATTTCTTAGCTGATAATGCGTATACTTCCTAAGTTGGCCGTGAGTGAAATTAGCAAAGGTAAAATATTGGTTGTATCGCAATTCTACTGTTACGATCATGTTGGCTGGTACCATTTGCCTGGTGATCTTCACTACTTCGTCAAACATGCGCTTCTTGGTCAACTCAATTTTGATATTCAAGCTATATTCCCCGGCATTCAGTACAATCTCATATCCATCAGGTCCACATAAACTGTTCAATCTTTCAAGAAGCACCCTATAGGTGTAAGGTAATTTATCGTTCCACACACCTAGCACCCGAAACCGTCTTGTTTCAAGCGTATCATCAGCGAAGGGAGAAATTTTCAGCATCCTCTCCCGTCTGGCAATGCCTTTTTCTGTTGCTGTTTGTATGAATTGATCGTCTACGATGTTTTGTATTTCCTGCTGAAGCCTCTTAAAAAAAGTTTCCTCGATTTCCGCTATCTTCTGAAATTCTTTTAGCTCTTGCATTATCGGTGGCCATAAATCTTTCATGCTCATGCCGGGACCACCTCGCCCAGTACAGGGACCTCATATGGACCAAGTTCAATGTTCTGCTGCTGGCCATTAAGCTTGGTATTTTGAACGTCTACAATTCCGGTTATGGCCAATATTCGCACTTCAATTTGGCTAATTCGCACTACCAGCGTTTCAGAATCCGCCCATTGACTGCGAAGTTCTGCGAAATAATCATTTATAGCTGCTTCTACAGCAGGCTTTACATCCCCCCAAGTATAGCCACTTTGCAAGGTAATTTGAGTTTCAACGTTTATGCTCACTTCGTCAACGCCAACAACAGTTACAATGTGGCCGATGGGTGCAATTCCATAGCCTTTTCCCTGGTTTTGCACTGGGTCAACGGCAGTCTGGACCTCATTAATTAGCGTATCTGAAGGCTTATTATATTCGCTATCTATGATTATCAGTTTTACAGTCCCTCCACCATTCCAGACTGGCTCCACTTTTACCCCACCAACGCCTGGAAGTGCACTCACTTTCTGCTTGTAGTCAGCTATGTTTCCTCCATAAGCTTGACTGACAAGACTTTCAAAATACCGCTGTCTTAGGCTTTCGTCTAATTCTTCATCTTCCCCAGGTATAAGAACTTCTGTTAGTTCGGCAGTAATACCTGAAATATTGTCAATGTTGTATAGAAGCCCGGAATATAATTTCCGATAGTGCCGGGCTGTTCACATTCAGCTTTATACTCCATATCAGATATTTTTTCAGTTACGACATAAGTTGTATCTTCAAGGCCCCACCTTGTGCC
>DATCKK010000263.1:0-5736 GCA_036562325.1 Cytophagaceae bacterium
GTGTTAAGGGACAGGGGACAACAGAAGAAAAGAAAAAAAGAAAGAAAAAATACTTTCCCAAACAAAAAGGGCAGGGGCTCAAAAATCATGGTTTTCCTGGTGGAAAAGTTGCTTCCGGAACCTCCGTGTCCGGGGGGAAAAAAGATAAAACACAGCAGGATACCGATAAAACCAGCAGAGGCAAAAAGTCCAAGCGACGCCCCGAATTTACAGAATCTGTCTATCGTAAAAGAGAAAATGTAAAAAAGTCCTGAGACTATTAAATAGGAAAACTTTGACCGGTATGATTTTTACCAGTATTTTTGCATTTTCAACAAACTTTTAAAATGATCTTAAGTACTTCATTAGATAAGTTAATAGTAGTAGGAGACAGGGTGCTTATAAAACCCAAAAGTTTATCGGAAAAAACGGCTACAGGGCTTTTTTTACCTCCTGGGGTTCAGGAAAAAGAAAAAGTTCAAAGTGGATATATTCTTAAAGTCGGACCTGGTTATCCGATTCCTTTGCCATCTGAAGACGCTGACGAACCCTGGAAGAAAAAAGAAGAAAAAATTAAATATATTCCTTTGCAGGCAAAAGAGGGTGACCTGGCTATTTACCTTCAGAATAACGCTTATGAAATTTCTTATGATGGGGAGAAGTATTTTATTGTTCCTCAGTCAGCTATCCTGTTGTTGGTAAGAGACGAAGACTTGTTTATATAAGATTAAATCAATGTGAGTTTTTCTGATAAATGAAAAGCTCACATTGATTTGCTGATAATGGAAGTTACTTTATTACCTGTACCCATCCCTGGTATTTTCTGCCATTGACAGGATTGTATAAATTATAATAATACACTCCTTCACTTTGTCCTTCCGCACTCCATTCATTTCTGTAATTAAACTTTTTATAAACCAGATTTCCCCAACGGTTATATATTTCGACATTCCATTGGGTACCTAAGGTTGTAATTTCAAAACTGTCATTGAGAAAATCTCCGTTAGGAGTGATAAGATTTGGTATAAACAATTTATAACCAACTATGGTCAAAGAATCATAAGCAACACAACCTAACTGGTTAACACCTTTTAACAAAATCTTATATTGCTTTTCTTCATTTACTTCCAATACCGGACTATGTTCATATATGGTATCGCCATCCAGTGTCCATACAAACTCTGTAATGCCACTACTTACATTGTGTAAAGTTGTTGTAAAAGGCACTTCTTCTTCCAGTGTGTTTGCCCCAATCTTTGGCCGCACCTCCGGCAATACATTTATAAACACGGTATCTTCATCATAACAAACGGGGTTGGAAGCTTTAACAATGTAAGGAGTAGATACCAATGGAGATGCTACAGTATTGAGTGAACTTATTTGCAGGACTTCTTCTTTGGGTGTCCATTGGATGCTTAAACTCTTTCCTGATATTATTTCAGCAGAAATGATGGCTGAACCACCATAACAGATTGTGGTATCGCCAAAAGCTTTTACTTCTGGTTTTTCATATACTTCTACAGTAACACTTTTATTATCGTCAAAGCAATTGTTTTTACTAACAACGGTAAAGGTAGTGGTTTCTTCCAGCGTGGCAATAGGAGCCGGAGAAGTTGCATCATTAAGTACGTCCGCTGGTGACCATGTGTAGCTATCATTACCTGAAGCCCAAAGCTGAACAGTATCTTGTTCACATATTTGAGTTTTGGAAGCAAAAACTTCAATATCTATCGGTTTGTCAACTTGTACAGTAACTGCAGCTGTCTGAATACAAGCAGAACCTGAATGTGCAGTGATGAGATACGTTGTAGTAGAGTCAGGAGTAGCTATAGTATTGGGACTATCGGGAGATGATAATGATTCCGCCGGTGCCCACATATATTGAACATTCTCTGCGCCTGTTACGCTGGCAGACAGGTTGGCACTTGTTCCGTGGCAGATGATAGTATCATTGGAAACCTGCAAATCAAAATCTTTTGATACATTCACATATACACTATCAGTCCAGTAGCAGTCCGGGCCTCTTGATACTTTTACTCCATATAATCCTGATTCGGTTACCTGATGGTTTCGTGTATTACCACCTACCGGATTTCCATTCAGCGTCCACTCATAAGTTGCACCATACGAATTGCCTGCTGTAAGAATAGGAAGATTGTTATTACACACATCATAATTATCATCCAGTATGATATTACCTGAAGTTAATGGTTCGGCACCGAGGCTGCCAGCTTCAATAAATACACCTGAATCGAGGTTTCTGTCCTGTGTATCGGCAATTACAAATTTTAAATGATATTTTTTACAGGGAATAACAGGTATTCTTGCTTTCAATACAGTGGTAAATCCATCGTATTGAAGATTGACATCTCCGGTTATTCCTCCCGTACCGCTACCATTATCGATATAGTATTGAGTATAGGATTGGTGATTGACATTATTAATTGCCACTGGAATATGAGTGCCGGGTATTACGGCAAGATTTTTCTTACCGGGTATACCAGGGCCACTGATGTAAAAGGCAAATACATCATTATAGGCACTGCCCACAAACTCCTGATATTCTTCCGAGGCAAAGATATAGCGAAACACCAATGTATCGACAGTGGGTATGATATCAAACTCCACTACGGTAGCATCATGAGTTACCAGAGGTTTTACAATTTGAGTAAGATCAGGATCACCCGGAGTATAATTGGCACTGGTTGTACCTCCTGAATTATTGGGCCCGGGGACATTATAAACACTACCAGTTGTTAAAAGTAGTCCTTTGGAAATACCAAACCTTCCTGTTGTATCTTTAAATGTACCATAAGCTAAAGATGTTTCAGGAAGATTGGAAGTTATGTTACTAACCTCTACTCCTTTGCCTACCAACGACTGGACAATACTCGCAAGACTGTTCTTTGCAGGATGTACCGGTTCAACGACCATCTGCGAATAACAGTTCACCACCAAAAAAAGGCTATAGATTAAAACAAGTAGATATCTTTTCATCTAAATAAAATCCAAGAATGTTATCATTGCTCGCCTGCCAACAACGACTAGCGTCTATAGTAATAACCTAAAAGAAAAAAAGCATGTTTTGGACAACATGCTCTTCCCTGGATATTTATTTAGATTTTATTGTAATAAAGCTTTTAAAAATGCGGTGGCTACGGGAGTTTTTAACTTTTATGTGTTGCAAATTCTTTTGCAAAATAAGTTAAAATAATTTTTGCACCTGCTCTTTTTATACTTAATAATGATTCCATCATTGCTTTTTGGCCATCGAGCCAGCCTTTTTCTGCAGCAGCTTTTATCATGGCATATTCACCGCTTACATTATAGGCTGCTATTGGGATTTCATAATTATCATAGAGTAATTTTATAACATCCAGATAAGCCAGTGCAGGTTTTACCATTAAGAAGTCAGCACCCTCGGCATAATCCAATTCTGCTTCTATTAAAGCTTCACTTTGATTCGCCGGGTCCATTTGATAGGTTTTCTTATCACCAAATTTAGGGGCTGAATTTAATGCATCCCGGAAAGGTCCGTAAAATGCACTTGCATATTTAGCGGTGTAGGACATAATAGATACATTGGTAAACCCTTCATCATCCAGTAATTGTCTTAAATAGCCTACACGTCCATCCATCATATCAGACGGCCCTATAATATCAGCACCTGATCTTGCCTGTGCAAGAGCCATTTTACCCAGTACCACCAATGTCGGGTCGTTGAGTATTTCACCATTTTCCACTATACCATCATGGCCATCAGAACTGTACGGGTCCATAGCTACGTCTGTAATTACGCAAGACTCTGGGAATTCTCTTTTTATTTCTCGGAGCGTTCGGAGGTATAGGCCGTTTTCGTTATGGCTTTCTGTTGCGTATTTGTTTTTAAGGCTTTCATCTATGTTTGGGAATAAGGCAAATCCTTTGATCCCAAGTTTCATACAAGATTCGATTTCTTTTAACAGAAGATCGGGAGAAAACCGGAAAATACCAGGCATGGACGCCACTTCTGTTTTGGTATTCTTCCCTTCTATCAGGAACAATGGAAAAACAAGGTCATCAACGGTTACCACATGTTCCCTGACAAGGCTTCTTACAGCTTCTGATTTTCTATTTCTTCTCGGACGACGCACTTTTATAAAGTTTTAGGTTTAAGTATTAACTATTAGGCAATTAAGTAGAAAAGAACAACGGTCTTATATTGTAGGATAATTCTACTTCATATTTCTGCTAAATTCTGTATTTTACCATTAAAAGCAAAAAACTGAAATTACTTTTGTAGATACAAAACTTTTTATGCCGTATTTGAGTTCGGAGGCTGGTTTAATTAATTTAATTTCTAATAGAAATCTTGTATTACGAAGTTATTTATTGATGTGAAGCAACTTTTCAAACTAGTATTTATTTTATTTTTAATCTGGTATGTTATTCATACTCTATTGATTATAACGGATGGCTTAAAAGATGAAAGATATAAAGCTGATGTAGCAATAATATTAGGGAATACAGTTAATGCGGATGGTTCGTTATCGGGAAGACTTAAAAGTCGATTGGATAAAGGAATTGAGCTGTATAATGACTCTCTGGTATCTTTAATTGTAGTGAGTGGAGGTCTTGGAAAAGAAGGTCATTATGAAGGTACTAAAATGATGGAATACTTAGTTAAAAATAAAATTCCAAAAGAGAAAATTATTGTAGATGACCTGGGTAATACAACCAGGGCAACAGCCAGGAATGTAAAAGCAATGAATCTACAATTGGAAAGGATATTGGTGATAAGTCAGTATTACCATATTACCAGAACAAAGTTGGCATTTCGAAAAGAAGGATTTCAGAAAGTATATGGTGTTCATGCTAATTATTTTGAATGGAGAGATTTTTACTCGATCTTTAGAGAGTTTTTTGGATATTATAAATATTGGTTATTTTAGAATTTATTAAAGCTGATTTGCCATGATAGGACTTCAACAAGCCAGTGAAGGCGGAATGATAACATTGTTAATAGGAATAGTTATTTTCGGTGTGTTTTATTATTGTTTTTTGAGGGAAAAAAGGTAATGTGATTTCCTTTTTTATTTCAAGTTAAAATATTAATAACTATTAAAGGGTTAAAAGTATTGGATGGCAAACAATATCTTGGTGATGACTAACCTCTTTCAAGTCATACATTGTTTTTAATAAATAATATTGCGCTAAAGTAAATTGGAATAAGCCTGTAAGTTGTTAGAATTACAGGCTTAATTTTTACCATCTCCTATCCAGCCCAGATGTGTATTTTTAAAATTATCAATGTGTTTTAATCCATATCCGAAAACTCGATCCATCGCACTATGTCCAAAGAGTATGATACCTGCAAGCAGCAATCCGTCGCTGGATAAATAATAACCTGATAATGCTACTATAATGGCGACTCCTTTATGATGGAAGAGGTTATAAAGGTAAGCCCCTATTCGGGTATTGATAAGATAGCCTAACATGCTAACATCGGGAAGCAATAGTAAAGCCCAAAACAGCCACCACGAATAACCAAGAACAATAGTTAATATATAAGATACCATGAACATAGCCAGTTCTTCGAGCTTAAGGAGTGTAGACATATTTAGTAGGGTTTTAATATTAATTTTTATCCACTAGAGAATTTTAACAAATTCACTTAAAGGTTTTCTGTTTCTTGGAGTAAGCTCCCTTGTTTTAAAGGGCTCATCTAATTGATCCGGTGTTCCTGGATACCCCAGAGCGATCATGCATATTGGTTTA
>DATCKK010000284.1:0-6861 GCA_036562325.1 Cytophagaceae bacterium
TATGGATGCCGGATATCCGAAAGTACAAGGCAACACAATGACTTTCAGGGCAACATTCGGCTCCGGAAAAGCGGCTTTTGCATGGCAGGAATTTGTCATTGATAACGGCACAATTGCTTTAAATCGCAAGGTTGAATACCATGGTGTAAAAGTTTCGCAGGATACATGGGCTATTTCATGCAGTATAACTATTTCTTAAGGTGGTGAAACATAATGAGCTATGTAAATTGGCAAGACCCCGGAACAAGGGAAATTCGTTCAACAGATATATCCGGTTTACAAGAAATCGTTTCAAAACTGGAGCGTTCAGTTGGAATGGGAACTGTTTCAGAAACAAATATTCCGTTAACCGAGGTTTATATATCTGAAAATGACAGGTGGCGTATTTTTCAAGCTCCTGTTGGCAAGCGTAATTGGGTGTCATCCCCTGCTCCGGTTATTAAGAAAGATGGTGTTGTCATAAATTCGGGCTTTGTAATCGACTACGGGGCAGGAGCAATTATTCTTGCAACGAATGATACCGAGGAACATACTTACACCGCTGACGCGACTTACATTAAATCATTACAAACAAGTCTTAATGAAGAACTCGCAATACATAAGGCACAAACAGCGACAAAAGAAGAGTTATTAGAATTAAATCGGAGAAAAGCTGATCAATCATTTGTAGACAGCCAATTTGCAACTATTGTAAGTGGTGCTCCAAGGGGTACTTATACAGATTTAAACGCGTTAAGAGAGGCATACCCAGAGGGTACTGAAGGTGTGATGCTTGTCCTTGATGATGGTCATTGGTATTACTGGAACGAAACCGCACAAGATTGGCTTGATGGAGGAATTTATCAAGCTACCGGAATAGATAAAGAATCAGTTTTTGATATTTTGGGAGTTTCTAATAGCTTTCCTGTTTTAAAAGATAGGAATTTAATTGTAAACGGAAATATAAACGATGGGATTAACAATTGGCAAACTTACCAAAACCTTGCGACTTTAAGTGTGGTTGATGGTCGATTAAGGTCTACGGCGGATGATGCCGGAAATGCGGCTTATATAGGGCAATGGGGAAATTGGAATAGGCCAGTCGGTACAAAATTTTATATTGTCTATCATATATGCGGTAACAAGCCTGGTATAGCCAATATTGGATTGGTTCATGACAGTTTTTTTACTATTGTACATCCTAAGATAAAGATAAATGTGACAACAAGTCTTACAAGACATTCCCATGTTATCACTTCGAGTGAGCTAACAATTGGCGGTATCAGATTCAGTGGGACGGATTATACAAGCCCGGGTGATTATATAGAGATTGATAATGTTTTATGTGTTGATCTTACCGCTTTATTTGGTATCGGCAACGAACCATCGAAGGAAGTAATGGATATGATTTTATTCGCAAATGAAAATGGTTTAATTGAGCCAGATGATATTTTGCTTGTAGATAAGATAAGATCAACGGTTCAATCAGTCATTTTTAATAATGGTATGATTGAACAGATACAACATAAGAGTGGCGATTTGATTATTAGGCAAGATGAGTTTACTTTTACAGACAACTCAGTAACTGAGAAGCGTAGTATCCCTACCGGAGAGAGCATAACGTTTATTAATCATCTTGATACCTTTGAAATGGAGGTGATTTAAAATGAATTTAAGTTATATCTTAAATAAACAAAGTAAAATAGTAAGGCCTATATCCTTTAAAGATATAGCGGTAGAAGTATTACCAAATGAGTACTACGAAACACCAAGAATTTTTGCAGATGATTTTTACTTCTTTAGATTTCAAATAAATTTAGATATGGATGTCGAAACAGGAGGTGTGCAAGGTGGCATTACTCAAGAAAACATCGAGGTATACTATCAAGATGCAAATAAAAGTGAGAGTTTTATTGGAACTGCAAATGGTATGTATGTGAAAGTGCCATTTGGTATAACAGGAGCAACTGCTTTAGGTTCGTCAGTAATTTATAGTGATGGTGACATACCAATATATAACGAAGATTTTATAATTAGAGTGAAAAATAAAAGCGATAAACCTATTTTAGTTCGTAATGTCACGTTAAGACTATTATTAAAATAAAGGGGGTTTGTGAAAATGAGTGAAATTTGGACAAGACCGAGACAAGTTAAAATCCCAGAGATACCAGAGGTAAAACCTAAGTTTGTTGCTGAATTCACCACAGCAAAACTTCCTAGAGAACTAGGGGATTCAAATAACAGGAATTTATCGTTAATATCTAAAAAGGTAGTTCAAGAGGGAGATACACTACCAGATACTATTGGCTATTTGTATTTGGATGAAAGCACTCAAAAAATTTATTATTCTTCTGGTGTTTTTAACGAACCTAAGTTTCTATTTAATTGGAATAAGAGTTTAAGTAATGGAAGAAATTGTGAGTTTTACAATGCTTTTATAACAAAAGAAGGCGATATTATATTTATGAGAAATAGAGTTAGGGATAATCCTATCATATATCCAGCCAATGATTATGGTAATCCATATGTTATAGAGTTTGGGGACAGATTAAAACCTTATGCCTTTGAAACGGATGCTGGGATAGATATGCACCCTAACGGAGACTACTTTATTTTTGGTGAATACACAGACCATAAAATAGCTGACGAGGTAAACAACGACCCGAGAATTATATGGAAAGTAACTAAGCCTTTTGACAACCCTGATAATTGGCAAATTAAACATTCATTTAAGCACGTTTATTTCAATTCTCCAGTAAGTGATGAACCTGATAGAGAAATCGGACACATCCATACAGTAGTTAGAGATTTTTATACAGGTGTATGGTATTGTTCAACAGGTGATATAGACAGACACTGTAGAGTTTGGCTATCCACTGACGAGGGTGAAACGTGGTCGGAAGTTGCAAAAGATAAAGTGGCACTAAGTTCAGATGGTACGTGGAAAGAGGTTGTAAGTAGAGGTCAAGCGTGGAGGGCTTTCGGAATGATTTTCACAAAAGAATGTGCTTATTGGGGGACAGATGCACATGGTGTAAATGTTCATGCCCTTTATAGAATTGATAGAAATAAAGACACAGGCGTTTTAGACTTTTCAACTATTACTTTCTTGGCTAATCTAGATTTCAAGAATGGTCAACCACAACCAACTTATACGACTTGTTATCTTAGAGAGCCTAACGGACTGCTGTTTTTAGATAGGGCTGAACCAAGAAGTGATCATTTACTGGATTTATCATTTTGGAGTTTTGAGTACAACGAGTTATTTAAGTTAGGAACGTTTAACCGTATTCCTAACGAAAGCTCTAATAATCGTAGTGGTTGGGGTAACCAAGTTGCTACACATTATCAACCAACTGCAGAGGACGGTATTGTGTTCGGGGCTGGTTCTTATATTCGTAGAAATAAAATGGACGTTCTTAACAATCGAGTTGAGAATAGGGTTGGAAATATGAAAATTAGAATATACGAAGTATAAAAATAGTAAGCCTTGAAATAAGGCTTACTTCCTACTTAAAGTTCTTTTTCCATAAATGATATGGTAAAGCGTCTAGTATTTCCGGTACCTATTTTTTTATAACCATTTTTTATGTAGAATTTTTCTAAATGTTTATGGTTACTTAGTAGATCTAATCTTAATACCTTAGCACCTTGTTCTCGAGCGATTTTCTCGGCGTTTTCTAAAACCTTACTTCCAATACCTTTAGATTGAGTTTCCGGTAATATTGCAAGTCTGGAAAGATATAGGAATGAAGTATCGTCTTCTTCTACTGCGTTAATGTATGACTCAGGATACTCTGGTACTAACATAAAAGTTCCTATTTGGAAGCTTATATGAGCCAATATTGGGAATTTATTCTTGAAAACAGAACGATCGTTCTGTTATAATTAAGACAAGGTCTTTTGTCGTAAATCTTTTTCATACGACAAAAGGAGCCACCAGCTGGTACCTGGTAGCTCCTTAACACAGACCCCTGAGCAGAGAAGAACTCGAAATGCTCCGGGATGCCTGCAGAGATATCCGGGAGAAGGCAATATTGGAATTCTTCTATTCAACCGGATGCCGCCTAGATGAAGCCCAAAAACTCAATGTTTCCGACATCGATTGGGCAAAGGGCGAGGTAATAGTATTAGGCAAGGGCAACAAAGAACGGCCTGTATACTTGAATGCCAGGGCAATATTGTACCTGAAAAAATACCTTGAATCCCGGACTGATTCAAACCCTGCTTTGTTTGTCACTGAGAAAAAACCTCATGAACGGTTAGGCAGGCGTGGAATTCAGAGAATCTTTTCTGAATTGGGTAAACGGGCAGGATTGAGTAAAAGAGTATATCCACACCTGCTTAGGCATACAACTGCAACCGTGATGCTGCAGAATGGTGCAAGTTTAACTAAAACCTAGCAAGAATTCTCCCACTTCTAAGCGAAGCGAAAGTGGGAGTAGTTCAATTGGGACATGATAGTCCAGATACAACTCAAATATACGCTGAATTAGATACTCAAGTAATCAAAATGAGCCATACAAAACATGTCGTATAGCTCAGAAAGCGGTGATAATCTATGGCAAATTACAATTCAAGAATAAATTACAACGAAGGATTAAGAGGCAATGGTGCAAATTACAACAGCAGTAATGTTTTTCTTGTAGAAGTACAAGACGTTGGCACAGCTGAAGAACTTATTTCAATTGCTGCAAGCATGGTTGTTTCGGATAGTGGAATTGCGACAGATTCAGCGGCTGATGTCATACAGTATACTACCGACAAATACCTTGTTGTCACGACAGAAGGCAGATTGGAACCGCTTGGCGTAATAGTCCTAAGCGACAGCAGAAAAGACTTAATGCCTGAAACAAGGGATTATTCAGAAGAAATACCCGGCAGGCATGGCGAAATAGATTTTGCCACAGAATTTAAAGCGAGAATTATCGAATTGCATGTTGCTACGGATGAAGGCCTTTCTCCACTCCAAAAAGAACGATTAAAGCGTAAAATCGCTATGTATTTAAACCCTGTTAATGGCACAAAAAAACTTGTATTCTTGGACGATCCCGAAGTTGAATATGAGGTTAAATATGTCGGCAGGATTGACCCGACAAATTATCCGACTTGGCTTGAATTTACGATACCGTTCAAGATGCATAATCCTATCATCAGCGCTGCTAATGAAAAGACACAAACCGGAAGTGGTATCATAACCAATGAGGGTACGTTTGAAACTGGACTTGTAATTGAAATCGCTGGTGCTGTAACGAATCCGACTGTAGTCATTGGTTCTGATACCCTCAAATATACCGGAAATATATCTGCCGGACAAACTCTTGTAATTGATACAGAAAAAATGACTGCAAAGATAGGAAGCACTAATGTTTTGATGAATTATAACGGTGTTTTCCCCAAATTGCCACCCGGAAGTCTTAATGTAACAGCTGGAAGCAACGTGACAATCAGATGGAAGGACAAGTTCATCTAATTAATGGGGGCTGATATAGAATGGTGATACCTAACTATATAGAAGTTAAAAATGCTACCGGACAAACGGTTGCTTTTTTATCGCCTGAATCAGATGGATTGAAGGATTGCTATGTTGATTACCGCCTAAATGGAGAATCTTCTTTGGAATTCAAATTACCGACTACCAACGAAAAAATACAAGAGATAACACCTGAATGCACCATCTGGGTTAATGGCAAAGTATATTCACTGCTTCGTGAAGATGCCATTGATATTGTTCGTGACGAACACGGAAAGTTATGGTTCCAGGTACAAGCAGATGAACGCTGGACAGATTTGGATTTTCAATATCCTGAACCATACATTACAAATGATCCATCCACACCTGAACCTGCTGACTTGGCTGTTATAATCGTTGGTGGCGGTTCTGATCTGTCCGGTGGTCGATTTCAAGTTGGTACTGCGGGACATGCTTTATATGCAGTCTTAAAAGGTTCTGATTGGTCTGTTGGAACAGTAGACGTTCAAGGTATACGTGACCTCGAAATGGAAAAAGTTAGCCGCCTTGAACTTATTAAAGCTATTCAAGAAAAATGGGGCGGTTATCTTATTTTTGACAGCGTGAATAAGATTGTTCATCTACGAGATGGAGGTAAATGGCAGAATTATACCGGATTCCAGGTTCGATATGCAAAGAACTTGAAATATATCACAAGGACGCAAAGTAACCGGATTGTGACTAAGCTGTATCCGTTCGGCCATGATGATTTGGATATTGCAGCCGTTAATGGAGGTAAGAAATATATTACCAATTTTTCATATACCAAACGTGAAATAGTTGGTATATACAAAAATCCAGATATATATGATCAACAAGAACTTTTAGAAAGAGCAACAGCCGAATTAGAACTAATCTGTAGACCACAATATAACTATAAGGTGAAAATAGCCGATTTACGTACACTACCTGAATATAATCATGAGGACTTTACTGTCGGCGATATGGCGGATGTAATTGACCCTAATGTTGCACCTGAAAATCCGAGGGTCAGAATTCTAAGGCATAAATATAACGTCTTTCAGCCGTGGGATTGTGAGCTTGAACTGGGTGATCCTCAAGAAAGACTGGTAGAACAACTTAAGGCCTCATTTAAAACCAGTAATTTTATAGATAAAACTTTTGATTCTACTGGTAAAATGTCAGGAATTCAGCTGGTTGATGCTTCTGTAATCAGGCAGAAGATTGCTAATGCTGCTATTGATGCTAGCAAAATTAATGTTGGCCTTATTTTTCTCAGTGACGATATATGGACGGATAATTCGCCTGCTCCTGGTTATGTGTCCTGGAATCAGCATAAGGTTTACTGGAACGGCAACGAGTATGTCATTACCGCTGGAAATACCAACCTGAAATATATCTACTGGGAC
>DATCKK010000299.1:0-1862 GCA_036562325.1 Cytophagaceae bacterium
GTCATGGCATTGGATTCGGCAAGCGGTAAGTCCAGCGCCCGTGCCACGTCTTTGATCGACATTTTGGTGGCCATAGAACCATACGTTATGATCTGCGCCACCTGATTCTTCCCGTATTTATCAACTACATAATCGATCACCTTTTGACGGCCTTCATCATCGAAGTCCGTATCAATATCGGGCATGCTCTTACGTTCGGGATTCAGGAATCGCTCAAATAGCAGGTTGTACTTAATGGGATCTATATTGGTAATTCCAATACAATAAGCAACTGCAGAACCTGCCGCTGATCCCCTTCCCGGCCCAACCATTACTCCAAGGTTTCTCCCTGCCTTAATGAAATCCGCCACAATCAGGAAGTAACCGGCAAATCCCATTGTTTTGATAACATTCAATTCATAATTCAATCGCTCTTCTGCTTCTGCAGAAATTTCTTTATATCTTTCTTTGGCTCCTTTAAATGTTTCGTGCCTCAAGTAGTCATCAAGGTTATCAAATCCGGGAGGTAGTGGGAAATTAGGAAGGAGAATATCTCTTTTAAGCTTGGGTGGAGTGATCTTATCTACTATCTCATTGGTGTTGTCAATGGCCTCAGGAAGGTCTTTGAACAACTCGTTCATCTCCGCCTGTGTTTTGAAGAAAAACTGATCATTCGGGAAACCGAAACGAAATCCTTTGCCTTCTCCTATTGGCGTACTTTTTAACTCTCCGGTGTTAATACATAAAAGGATATCATGTGCATTGTAATCCTTCTGATCAATATAATGGGAGTCATTAGAAGCAATGATCTTTACATTGTATTTGGCAGCGAACTTCAACAACACGGCATTTACTTCATCCTGCTCCTTCATGTTGTGTCTTTGCAGCTCTACATAATAATCATCACCAAATACATCGAGCCACCACTTAAATATCTTTTCCGCTTCTTCTTCTCCTTTGCTAAGAATCGTCTGCGGCACTTCCGCACCAATACAGCAGGTTGTTGCAATCAGGCCTTCATGGTACTTCAACAGTATTTCTTTATCTATCCTTGGCCATTTACTATACAACCCTTCAATATAACCTAAAGAACAAAGTTTGGATAAGTTCTTATAACCGTTCTGGTCTTTGGCAAGCAAAAGCTGATGATATCGATTATCCTTGTTGTCTTTATTGAACGTCTTTTTAAAACGGTCCTCTACCAGATAAAACTCACACCCTACTATTGGCTTGATATTATGCTTGTTAGCCTCAGCAACGAAACTAAAGGCTCCAAACATATTTCCGTGATCGGTAAGGGCGACTGCTTTCATTCCATCTTTCTGGGCTTTTTTCATCAACCCGGAAATGCTGGCAGCCCCATCGAGCAGAGAAAACTGAGTATGAACGTGTAAGTGAGAAAACTCTGGCATTGGATTCTGAATTTTATGAGGATATAATATAGACCTTAAAATTAAGACTTTTGAGGGGATAGTTATCCACAAATCAAAGTGGAAAACAACATAAAAATCGATATAAACTGCAATAATTTAAAATCTCTTACATCATACAAAAATAGTTGGTATACCAATACGGAGTCAGATATTATACCTGGACTACAAAAAAATAGGCTGTCTTTTTGAGACAGCCTAAACAAGTTTGAGTTTATGATTCTGTTAGCAGTGAATTAGTTAGGTAATTCACCATTTATTAATAATCTTATAAAGTCAACAACTTGCCAGATCCATGAGATAAGCGCCGGAATACCCAAAAGAATGAATCCAGGGAACACCATTAGCGTTTGCCATAGAGCCTGTTTCTTTCTTCCAAGGTACCAGTTGTGCAGACCAAATGGAAGAAATAGAATAGAAACCAAAGCTAAAATAATAGCAACAGTGCTATTG
>DATCKK010000300.1:0-7977 GCA_036562325.1 Cytophagaceae bacterium
ATCCGGAAGTAGCGAAAGAACAAACCTTTAATTTTACGATAGTTTGTAATCCTTGTTCACTTCCTAAGCCATAAAATTCACTGACTGGCCCACCAATGTATTGGCTGTTATATTTTTTTAGTATCTAATAAAGAAGTATTAGATTTTTTATTTTCTACTCCTTACCTTGGGAAAACATAATTCTACATGAACGGTAACGAACTGTAAACAAGTTCGTATTAGTCCTTATGACATCCTATTTTTTGACTAACAGAATTTATAATCTTCTGGTAGTAACAGGTTTACTGGTGCTATTGTTGATCAGCAACCCCGCCAAAGCAGGGGATGTTGTGATATTGCCCGGGCCGGGAATAAAATATCAGCCAAAATCAGAAGTAGGTTATTTATGGGATGGTGATAAGAAAATCAATCCGGAGGATGTGTCTACTATTCCTGAAAACGGTTTTGAGTATTATGGGGATAATGTAGTGAGCTTTGGGGTAAGGAATGAAGATCTTTGGGTTCGGGTGAAGTTTAAAAATTTGCATCCGGAAGAGTTGGACGAATATGTGCTTGAGCTGGCATATCCGCACTATGACACTATTGAATTCATTTACAAAGGAAAAAACAATCAATGGGAGAGAGTAGTCACGGGGGACTGTATGTCTTTTTCTTCCAGAAAGCTATTTAATAAACATTTTACCCTTCCACTGAAATTCTCTGATACTACCACACAAACTGTATTTTTTAAAATTAGCGGAGAAGGCTCCAGGCAATTTCCCTTATTTGTTCAGGATAGAGATACCTTTCATGCAGAGCAGGAAAGGATTACGCTTATTTATGGAGGACTGTTTTACGGGGTTATATTGATTATGTTGATTTATAACCTGTTTATCTTTTTTTCATTGAAAGATAAAATTTACCTCTATTATGTTTTGTTCAATTTTAGTGTACTAATATTCTACCTGGGGTATAGCGGATATGGTTTTCAATACATCTGGAGTGAATTTCCGGTCATAAATTCAAGAATAATTCCCTGTGGGGTTTTATTGACAGCGCTGACTTGTAGTGTTTTTGCCCGAAATTTTCTTGAAACTCGCCACTTTACACCTGTCATTGATAAGGTTTTGTTCGGTAGTATTCTGATGTATGCATTTATATTGCTGCTTCTTCCCTTTTTATCTTATGAAAGTGCATTGAAATTGTCTTCTCCCATGTCATTCATCTCAGCTTTGGTTATACTTATAACAAGCTATAGGGCATGGTACAAAGGCAACCATTCTGCTAGGTTTATGGCTATTGCTTTCTCTATTTATTTTATTGGTATTATGCTATTGACCTCAAATATTTTGGGCTTACTGAACAGAAACTTCATTGTTGCACATTCGATGGAAATCGGTACAGTGGTTGAGATTACCTTATTATCTCTTGCATTAAGCGATAAGTATAGTAAGTTAAGAATTAAAACAGAGAAAGCTCAAAGCAAACTAATACGATTTCAGAGAAGGATCAATGCAGAACTGGAGCGCAAGGTAGAAGAACGAACTCTTCAAATAAATCAGCAAAAGCAAGAGCTGGAAGAGTCTAACATAGTTAAAGATAAACTTCTTTCTATCATTTCTCATGATCTTAAAGGGCCATTATATACTTTTCAGAAACTTGTTGCCATGATGACGATGGATGAGCCTACAAAAGAAAATGTAGTTCGCTACTCCTTACATCTTAACAATAAACTAAGTGGAATGATAAGCCTTGTGGAAAATATACTTCATTGGGTAAGATCTTCCATGAAAGGAATCAATCCGGAAATAGAAGAAATAATTTTGATTGATATTGTTAAGGAAAATGTTACTCTGTTTTCAAGTCAGGCTGCATTAAAAAATATTCAAATTGTGAATGAAATACCAGCGGATATATCAGTAGCAGCGGACAAAAATATTATCAACCTTGTTATAAGAAACTTAATCAGCAATGCGATAAAGTTTACGGAAGACGATGGAAGTATAACTATATCTGCTAAGGTGTGTGAAGGTGAAGTGTTGACGGAGATAAGAGATACAGGAATAGGGATGAGTCAGGAGACTATCCTGAAGCTATTCAATCCGGATCAGATTTATACAACCGTTAGTACAGACAAGAGAAGCGGAACCGGGCTTGGACTGCTTTTGTGTAAGGAATTTTTAGGCAAAATATCAGGTAGGATATGGGTGGAAAGTGAGCCTGGCAAAGGATCTGTCTTTAAATTTGTACTTCCCCTGCCTAAGCCGGAAAGTAAGGAGTAAGCCTCTTATTGGATGCAAATCATATTTTATGTAACTTTGGTGTCAATTTTTAACTGAAGCTGATAGATCATGTTGACATATGGAATTACTCCTCCTAAAGCTAACCACTCTGGTGATAAAGTCCGGGAGATAGCTGAAAAACAGCTGGACCGTATTAAAGGACTAGATATCGACGCCCTTATCGTATATGATATCCAGGATGAGTCAGACCGTATATCGGATGATCGGCCATATCCTTTTCTGCCTACTATAGATCCGGGCTTGTATGCAGAGGAGTATCTGAAAGGGGTAGAAGTGCCTAAAATACTTTTCAGGGCGGTGGGAAATTATTCACCTGCGCAATTGGCGGAAGAGTGGCGCAAGGCAAAAAAAAATCAACACTATGTGTTCGTTGGGCCATCTTCACATACCCAGAAAGTTCAGATTACCCTTGAGCAGGCTTATCGATTAAGTAAGGAAGTTAATGGAGACCTTGTTTTAGGGGGAATAATGATTCCTGAAAGGCATCAAAAAAAGAATGATGAACATATTCGTGTAAGAGATAAAATCCAAAGCGGTTGTCAGTTTTTTATCTCTCAGGCGGTGTATCATGCAGAAGCATCGAAAAACTTTCTTTCAGATTATTATTATCTCTTTAACAGTACCCAGCAGGAGATGAAGCCTGTTATTTTTACATTGACACTGTGCGGATCAGTAAAAACATTGGAGTTTTTGAAATGGTTGGGTGTATCTATACCTAAATGGGTAGAAAATGATTTGCTAAATTCAACTGATATTTTGCAAAAATCATTTGATATAAGCTATCGAATCTTTCAGGAGCTAAGAGATTTTGCTGCTGATAAAAATATTCCTATAGGTTTTAATATTGAAAGTGTAGCGATTAAAAAAGATGAGATAGAAGCTTCTATTGAGTTGCTTAACAAGGTTAAAGAAAACTTTAAAACGGCCTCAAAAGAAACTGTTTTATTCAATGAAGCAAGGTAATCGGGTTCTAGTATGTAATCATCTCAACCAGTAATCATTAAAAGTATAACCAATACCCTTTTACTTTTCCCTGAGAATTTACTTCTAAAGCAGGAAAAGGGAGTTTAATGAAAAACATGCTTTTAAATACTACATTAAGAAATTTGCTGTTGGTATTAATCCTTGTCCAGTCGACATCCAGAGATAATAGAAATTGCCGATATCTTTCAGTTTCAGGAAGCCATTGTCCCCGATAATACCTTCTGTTTTCAAATTCTCCAAACATACCATTGGCGCTATATCCTGCAGCAATATTAAACCATGCCGGTAGCCGGGATTTTAGGAATAATTTGTTGGCGTTCAAACTTAGCCAATAAGTGTGGCCATTATAATCTAAAAATAAACTTTCAAGATTATTGCTTCCAAGATAGCCGTTAGATTGTTTAGCATACTCTGACCGGGTAAAGCTGAATTTATATTTTATAATCTGATCATTAAATGCTAATTCCTGGCCCACAACCAAAGCCGAGCCAATTGTATTGGCAACCATATCACTCATAGAGAAGCCATAGCCTTCATATATGCCATCGAAAATTTCAATGGGGGTTTGTAAAACAAGCCCTAATGGCCCGCCAAAGATTAACGCCTTCTTTTTGCTTACACCGGCACTTCTTAACCAATAATACCCTATATAACTTTCTATATAGGCTCCAAAGCAATGGCCAAACTTATCAACCTGAAGATATCCTTTAGTATCATTATAGAAGTGAAATGGAACATTCTGATGGTCTTTATACCAGATGAATTGAAGGTAAGACATACCTCCCAAATAAAATGCTGTTTCACTTCCAATAATTAAAGCCAGCTTTTTTTTGTTTATCGTGGAAGAGTCATTCTTAGTGGTACCAAGGCCCTGGTAAGCCAAAACTTCCATGGAAAGATGAATAATCAGTAACAGCAGGAAGAGCCTTTTCATGAGTGGTTATAAGCAGGTTAAAAGTTTTTATATTAACTTATTAAGTTTGTTTTTAATACTTGACATTAATATATACAAGATAGCAGTTACTTGTATATATTCAAATTACTGCTTTTGATTTTACTTCTGTAGCATATTAGAGTGATGTATTACCTGTGGTTACACTCAATTTCTTACTTCTTATCCCGCCGAATTATGTTTTTAAATTGTTAAATTTGAGTTATAGAGCAAAGAGATTATATGAGTGATGGATTGCCAATTCTGGAAGTTATACCTGAGCTAAAACAAAAGCTACAGGAAGAAAATAGAGTAGTATTGCAGGCTGCGCCCGGAGCCGGTAAAAGTACGGTACTTCCATTGGAATTGCTTAATGAACCATGGCTAAATGGTCAAAAAATAATAATGCTGGAACCCCGAAGGCTTGCTGCAAGGTCGGTAGCATTACGCATGGCGGAGTTATTAAATGAAGAAGTTGGAGAAACTGTTGGGTATAGAGTAAGGTTTGAAAACAAAGTAAGCGATCGTACCCGATTGGAAGTAGTTACGGAAGGTATACTTGCCCGGATGATTCAGAGAGATAATGCACTGGAAGGAATAGGGTTAATTATTCTTGATGAATTTCATGAAAGAAGTATTCACGCAGATTTGGCACTTGCCTTTTGTAAAGAGATACAGCAAGTATTAAGAGAAGATCTGAAAATACTTGTTATGTCTGCTACATTGGATACAGCTATTCTTTCAAAATACTTAAATATAAAAAGTGTAATTCAAAGTGAAGGAAGGCAATATCCTATTACTTATAAATATGAGCCGGAGGATAAATCTTTATCGATCCCTGAGCAAATAGTAAAAGTCATTAAGAAAGCGCTGAAAGAAGATGAAGGAGATATACTTGTATTTTTGCCCGGAGTAGGAGAAATTCAGCGGACGCTTGAAAAGCTGGAGTTGGACTCAGGGAATGTACTTGTTTATCCTTTATATGGTGACTTGCCATTTCAGAAACAGAAAGAGGCAATACTCCCGGATCCGTCAGGCAAAAGGAAAATAGTCTTGGCTACTTCCATTGCCGAGACCAGTTTAACCATAGAGGGAATAAAAATTGTAATTGACTCCGGTTATGCACGTGTTCCTAAATTTGATCCCAGGTCAGGCTTTACAAGACTAGATACGGTAAGAGTTACCAAAGATGCAGCAGACCAGAGAGCGGGTAGAGCCGGCAGGCTGGGGCCTGGCATATGTTACCGTTTATGGCACGAAGCAGTTAACACCCATTTGGTACCATCAAGAACACCTGAGATATTAGAGGCAGATCTGGCTCCTGTTTTATTGGAGCTGGCACAATGGGGTATTAAAGACTTTAAAAGTTTTTCCTGGCTGACTTCTCCTGGTATTGGAGCTATTAATCAGGCTGCAGAGTTGTTGCAAAAATTGGAAGCTTTGGATGGAGGAGTAATATCAGATAAAGGTAAAGCTATGGCTGGTTTGCCTACTCATCCAAGAATAGCCCATATGTTGTTATATGCCCGGAGGGAAAACCTGTTGCCGTTGGCTATAGATATAGCTGCGTTGCTGGAAGAGAAAGATCCTTTAAGGAAAGATTCGGGAGTAAACATTGCTTTGCGCATTAATGCACTACGCCAATATAGGTTAAAAGGTAACTACTCAGGAGAAAGGGCGGTACTTGAGCGGGTAGAAAGGCTGGCAGCTTCATGGAGGCGATTGTTTAAAGTAAATACAGATAATTCGAATGTGGATGAATGGGAAGCCGGAAGGCTCATTGCTGCGGCTTACCCGGAAAGAATCGCAAAGAGAGTAGATTCTGTTGACAATAGATACAAATTATCGGGGGGGAGAATGGCAAGGTTGAACGATCAGGATGCGTTAATAACGGAAGAGTGGATTGCAGTAGCACATCTTGATGCAGGCATTGGAGAAGCCAGAATATTTCTTGCCTCTCCTGTTAATCCTGTAGATCTGTCCTATCTGTATTTAGAAGAAGATGTAGTAGACTGGGACTCCAGGTCAGGTGCATTGGTCGCCCGCGCTGAGATTAAAATAGGAGATCTGCTTGTTAAGTCCAAACCGTTGGAAGAAGTGTCGGAAGAAAGCAGACAGAAGGCTTTATTAAATGCAGTACGCAGCGAAGGATTATCATTGTTTACCTGGACTGAAGCGGTGGAAGATTTGCAGGCTCGTATTTTAAGTTTAAAAGTTTGGAGGCCACAAGAGGCGTGGCCCGATGTTACTAGAGAAAACTTACTGGCAACAGTTGACACCTGGCTTACTCCATACTTAGGTACAGTGCGTAAGAGACAGGACTTTGCCAAATTAGATATCTATCAAATACTTTTAGGAATATTGCCCTGGGACCTGGCACAACAACTAGATACTTTAGCTCCTTCCAGACTTAAGGTGCCTAGCGGATCTATGATAAAGCTTACATATAGCAATGATGGTTTGCCTCCTGTATTGGCTGCCAGATTACAGGAAATGTTTGGCTTGACGGACACGCCGGTGATCAATGAAGGAAAAACAAAAGTGATGATACATTTGTTATCTCCAGGTTATCGTCCTGTGCAGGTTACACAAGACCTTCGGAGCTTTTGGCACACGACCTATCATGAGGTGAGAAAAGAGTTACGAATGCGTTATCCTAAACACTTTTGGCCGGAAGATCCGTGGACAGCTGAAGCGGTAAGAGGAGTAAAAAGAAAAAGTGATAGTTAAAATAAAATAATAAAGGAGTAATTATTATTTACTCCTTTATTATAACTTATATTAAGCTCAGCTAAGCCCGTCAAAATAAGAATGAAAGACCTACAGCCAGAACTTCTTTAACCTGAAGTGCCGGCCCTTTTGTTCCATCTTCTCTTGTAACATCAATATCATCATCATAAATTAACTGAGTTACAAAGTTTACAGACAGATATTTGTTAACCTTCATAATAACCTGTGTTTCCCAACTAATATCTATAGTTTCCAGATTGGAGTAATTGGCAAACATGTTAAGATCAGACTTTAGAATAACATTCTTTACTATGGTGTCACTATATTTGGCAGTAAGGTAAGCTCCCAGCTCTTTTCTGAAACGGCTACCCGGATCTACTCCAAATGCTCCCTGTTCTGATAAAACTCTGTCAGCAACAATTGTATTTTTGTTAGTTAAAGGAGATACAAAAAGGTAGAAGCTTTCATGCGGAGAATAAGTGGCTCCCAGTGCAAATACGGTATAAGCAGGCGCGAAGAAGTTGGAAACATAGATAACGGAATCCCTTCCATCGGTGGTTTGTGCATAATTGTAACCTGGAGCCATTTGTGTTCTAAGATCGAACAGGGCAGAATATTTAAGTTTAGGATTTTTTGAGATAGAGTACTTGGATGTTAGTATTATTTTGTCATCACTTTTTCTGAATTCCGAATCTCTTCCTCCCAATCTTACTAATCCGTATCCAATGTCAAGGGTGTTTATCCAGTTAACTCTTTCTCTGTTATAAGTCAACGAGGTATTGGATATACCGGAGAGTGAAATGGCACTTTGTCCTCCACCTGCCCAGTTATGAAGTTTAATTTGGGAAAAGTTCAAGCCAAGTGAAGTACTTTTTTTCCAGTAAGTAGTATCAGCGTCCTGGGCTTTTCCAGGGAATAGCACTGTTAACATCAGTAAAACAAGTATAACAGTGGTATGCTTTAAAGTAGTCATAAAAGAGTTAAATATTGAATGTTGTTAATTTTTCACAAAATTAATATTAGTTTTTAAATTTTATGATACATAATCCC
>DATCKK010000308.1:0-1933 GCA_036562325.1 Cytophagaceae bacterium
CTCCCGAAGGCGCCGTAGAGGCTGCAAAAAAGCTTCAGGAAAGCACAGGCACTAAAATATTTGTAGTTAAAGCCCAAATTCATGCAGGTGGAAGGGGAAAAGGAAAGTTTAAAGGCACTGAGAACAGAGGGGTAACTATCGCAAAAACTCTTGATGAAGTAAAGGAAAAAGCAAAGCAAATGCTTGGCAATACCCTTGTTACTGTCCAAACCGGCCCAGAGGGTAAAAAAGTAAACAAACTGCTCATTGCTGCTGATGTTTACTATCCTGGAAAATCTGAACCAAAAGAATTATACCTAAGTATTCTTCTTGACAGAGCAAAGAGTAAAAATGTGATCATTGCAAGCACAGAGGGGGGAATGGACATTGAAGAAGTGGCTCACAAAACCCCTGAAAAAATATTCAAAGAATGGATCGACCCGGCTGTAGGGCTTCAACCATTTCAGGCAAGAAAAGTTGCTTTCAAACTTGGTTTGGAAGGTAATGCTTTCAAAGAAATGGTAACTTTCATCACAAAAGTTTACAATGCTTACGTAGCTACTGACGCATCCCTGTTTGAAATAAATCCGGTATTAAAAACTTCTGATGACCAGATTTTAGCAGTAGATGCTAAAGTTTCTTTAGACGATAACGCATTATACAGACATCCTGACCTGGCTGCTTACAGAGACGTAACCGAAGAAGATCCGTTAGAAGTAGAAGCTGCTGAAAACAACCTGAACTATGTAAAACTGGATGGCAATGTGGGCTGTATGGTAAATGGTGCAGGTTTGGCAATGGCTACTATGGATGTAATCAAACTTTCTGGTGGTGAGCCTGCCAACTTCCTTGATGTGGGAGGTGGAGCTAATGCCCAAACTGTAGAAGCGGGATTCAGAATTATCTTAAAAGATCCTAATGTAAAAGCTATCCTCATCAATGTATTTGGTGGTATTGTAAGATGCGACAGAGTCGCCAACGGAGTTGTGGAAGCTTATAAAAATATAGGTGATATTAAAGTTCCAATCATTGTAAGATTACAAGGAACAAATGCAGAAGAAGGTGCTGAGATTATCAAGAAATCAGGATTAAAGGTATATCCGGCCATACTTCTGAAAGATGCTGCTGCAAAAGTAAAAGAAGTATTAGCAAACGCTTAATACACTTTATAAAAATAATGTAAAAAGCCGTTGAGTAAATCAACGGCTTTTTTTGTTACCTTTTCAAGAAATAGCACCCTGTCATTATTTCTTTTTCAGCACCGGCAGGCCGGTTCTGGAGTTTTCCACGATAGTATACCCTTCCGGCATATTATCTACACTGTCATTTCCCTTTTCACCTGAAAAGAAGAATAATTTTCCTCTGCCTTTTCCGGCTGCTTCTCTTTGATTAAGATAATAAGTTTTCCCTTTTGAATTTTTGTAAGTAAAGGCCATGGTTATATATAGTTTTCTAACCAAAACCACAGGTTTCCCAATTTGTTCGATTATTCCCTGTTTCATTGTTTCAGATTTTCACTATGGGCTTTCATCTCTTGAATTATAGCAGAGAAAACATTAAAAATTATAGCGAGTTGTTTTTTATAGGTAAGGTACAGAACAAAGGATAATTAAAATGAAAAAATCAACAGCGATAATACTCACAGGTATGCATCGATCTGGCACCTCGCTGACAGGGGCTTTATTAGAAAAGGCAGGTGTTTTTATGGGAATAGAAATGCAATACCCCGAAGTGGATAAAACGAAAAAGCCAATCGAACACGCAGATATTTATCGTTTTCATAAAACGGCCCTCGATGCTCTGGGATTAAACCCAAATGGTTGGTGCCTATCCTGCGTAAATCACCTTACAGGCAATTATCAAAGCAAAATCCTTGAAGTAATCCAGGGCAATACCCGAAAAGTATGGGGATGGAAAGATCCTTGTACAAGTCTGTTTCTTCAAGTCTGGGACA
>DATCKK010000356.1:0-8133 GCA_036562325.1 Cytophagaceae bacterium
GGCTAATACCTCTGGTGCGTTAAGGATAACTATTCCAATTGATATAAATTATTGTATATTTTCCGGGAATGAATCATTAATTGGTCAGGGAGGTGCATTAACTTGTTTTGGAAAGTCAAATATTAATAACTCCAGGTTTGAATCTAACAAAGCAGTATCTGGAGGGGCGATTGCTTCTTGGGATATTATAAATATAAATAATTGTATTTTCAAAAATAATATGTGTTCTGGAGAGAATGAAGGCGGGGGGGCTATATTTACCAGGTATGCTTGGTTTTTTATTAATAACTGTTTATTTGAAGGAAATCTTTCTACAGGTCATTCTGGTGGCGCTATATTTTTAAATACAATACCAGGAGGAGCTCCTATTGCAACCGAAATAAGAAATTCTACATTTGTTAAAAACCATTCTACATATGAGTCAAATGGGTGGAATCCTGGTGAAGTTATATCTGGTTATTCCAAGCTCATCTCCAACTGTATCTTCTGGGGAAATGGCCCAAAAGCTCCACTTCCAAAATCAGCACCAGCCAATTCTGTAACTTTTTCCAATATTCAGGGTGGCCATCCTGGTACTGGCAATTTAGATGTCGATCCTAAGTTCGTTGACTTTGAAGGTGGTGATTACAGGCTTTCCTGCTCTTCTCCTCTAATCAATAAAGGTTCCAACCAATATGTCACAACTACTACTGATCTTGACAATAATCCCCGAATCTTTGCCGGTACTGTTGATATAGGAGCTTATGAATTCCCTCAGGATCCAGTTACCGTAACAGCACCTCCTCAGGTTCAGTTTACAGTTAATTCATCGGCCTGCCGGGCGGAACAAATTAGCTTTCAAAACAATACAACTCCTTTTGAAAACATACGGTTTGAATGGGACTTTGGAGATGGTACTTCATCCCAACTGGCCAGTCCAACACATAGCTACCTTCAGGCAGCTACTTATACTGTTACACTTAAAGCTACAAATGCGTGTGGTGCTTCTGCACAAACAACTCAAACAATAAATATTCTTCCAACTATTGCTCCTACTATATCTTATGCTACATTAGTTTGTCCCGGAGAGATAGTGGAGTTTACTACGGATGCTTCCTGTTCTAATCTTGATTGGTCAGTAGAAGGAGGAACTATTCAGGGTGGAAATGGAACATACAAAATAACAGTGCTTTGGGGAGATGGTGCAAATGGAAATGGGAGAGTTACATTAAATGCTACCGGATGTGGTAGTGGTTTTTGCGAAAGTCCGGTAAGTATTGAAATTCCTATCGTTCCGGTAAACTTTGAGTTACAAGGCCCGGTTAAGGTTTGCCAGGGATCAATGGCTGTGTATGAAACCAGGGTGAAGGATGCGACACCTTCTACATTATATACATGGAATGTAACCGGAGGTACGATTGTAGGAGCCAGGTCTGGTTATAATATTAATACAATCAATGTTCAGTGGGGAAATACAGATACAGTAGGTGTGGTATACCTGACTACTTACAATGAAATGTTACATTGTGGTAGAACAGACTCTTTTATAGTAAAGATCCGGCCTACTTTTAGTATCAATGGAGACATTAGAGCCTGCGAAGGTAATACTAAATATTATACCATTGTACCTGCTCAAAATTTGGGAGCATTTACATGGAGTGTTACGGGAAATAATTCGGTTAACAATACGACGGGAGAAGTAAACTGGGGAAATATTTCAGGCACTTACTATGTAATTGCAGAAGCACAGGATTTAGATAAAGTATGTAACGCTTATGATAGCCTGGAAGTAGAGTTATTTAATAATCCTCAACTATTTTCTATTACAGGAGAAACAGAGGTAGATCCAAACTCTAACCATATTTATACGGTTGATACAGATGCCAGTGGGTTGCAGTTTAATTGGATTGCTACAGGTGGAACCGTCATAAATAAGTATGGAAATAAAGCGAGTATCACGTGGGGTAACAGCAACCCTTATCAGTTAATTGTTTCAGCTACTGTGTCCGATGTAGGCTGTTTATCCAATACCCTTACCTTAAATGTAGACACTAACTTTGTATATAGAATAACCGGCCCCGATACATTATGCATTGGCTCTACTGCTGATTTAACAGCTAATACAGACCCTTTAAGTCCTACTGTGTATTCCTGGAGCTCTGGTATGCAAACTACTCAGGAGCTGGATAATGTTTACAAAGTTACCTTTGATATGCCGGGTACACAGATCATTTCATTGTCTGCTACTCGTAAAGGTAAAGTTTATTCTGCATTTAAATCAGTGTATGTAAAAGCAGCTGTTACGGATATTGCAATTACAGGCCCTAAAGACATTGACCCGCAAGGTACAGGAACCTATACTTATACCATAATCAATTCTCAAAATATACAGTATGACCTGAATGTAATTGGTGCTGCTAATTATACTAAAAATGGCAATGAGGTTATTGTAACCTGGGGTGGCAATGAGCCTTTTATTATTACAGCGCAAGGGATAATTCCGGGTGATGCTTGTAAAGGGGTGCCGGCAAAGCTGGAAGTAAAAAAAGTAAAAATGCTTTCGGATCAAATCAATGCACTTGGAATACCGTGTCTTAACTCGATAGTAAAATATAGTTTTGCCATTGATGAATATACTTCCAATGTAGAGTGGAGTATTTCCGGTGGGGGTACCATAGTATCCAATACGGGGAATGAAATAGAAGTAGAGTGGACTTCTTTAGGTAATTATACTCTTACTGTTCAATACGAACGTTTTGGTGCAAAAACATCAAGTTTGAATGTTAGTGTATTAAGTCTTCCATCGCCTCAGATCAATGATGCAACTATTTGTGGAGATGCTCCTCTTTCTTTATCTACCACAAGTGCTTATGCAGCTTATAAATGGTTCCTTGAGCCTAATACTGCTGCTTTCTCTACTTCTGCACAGCCTTTGGTAAATACGGAAGGTTTATATAGAGTGGAAGTAACCGGAGCGAATGGGTGCAGTAATTTTACCAGTAAATACATTAAACAGATTCCTTTGCCCAAAGCGAATATTTTTACAAATGATCCTACCGGATATTGCGTAAGCCCGGCCACAGGAACAACCAAAACAATAAGCTTGAAAACTTTCGAAGGACAGGATTACCAATACCAATGGTACAAAGACAATCAGCCTATTGCCGGTGCTACTACACCTGTATATACTTTTAATCTTCCAATAGATAAGGCGTCCTCTGCCACTTATACAGTCAAGGTTACTTTAGAAACATGTTCCGAAACATCAAAGCCTATATCTGTGAGTGCGTACTCATGTACAGGTAATGGTGGAAATTGTACTGAGCCATTAGTTAGTTTTAATGTTAACTCAATTGAAGGTTGTCAGCCATTTACTTTTGAAAATTTAAGTACTGAAGAAGGTGATTTCGGATGGAATTTTGGGGATGGAACTTATTCCAATGCAAAGAATCCTTCTCCAAAATCATATAATGATGCCGGAATTTTTACAGTTACATTGACCAGAAAGTGTCAGTTTTACCAAACAAAGGTAGAAGTTCCTGCAGTGGCTTTATTTAAATTAGACGAGCCAGGGTGTAAAGGCCAGGCGTTGAAATTTAATGATCTGTCTGTAAATATACCCGGACTACCCATTGAGTCATGGTTATGGGATTTCGGAGATGGTAACACATTGCAAGGTTCGGGAACAGGAGATCGTGATGCAACTCATATATTTAGCAATACCGGTACTTATTTAGTAAAGCTTACCGTCAATGCCAGAAATTCACAAGGAAAGCTATGTTCTCATACTTTTGAGAAATCCATAGATATTACGGAACCACCGGTTGCTGATTTCACAACCATAGCGCCTCCATGTACTGACAATACTTTCAGGTTTGCCGATAAAAGTATATTTACTTATTCAACCGCCAGGTATTTATGGGATTTTGGAAATGGACAAACAGCCACACTTACTGATCCTTCTCAAAAGTTTGCAGCAGGTAACTATAATGTTCAGCTTACCGTTACCGACCTGCTAGGCTGTACAGGTACTAAGTCTACTTCTATAAACGTAACGGCACCGGTAGCTGTTGACAAAATCACTTTAACAGGAGATACTGTTTTATGTGATGGGAAAACGGTTACACTAACCTCTCCAGCTGGTAACTCTTACGTTTGGAGAAAAGACGGAGTGGTGGTTGGAGGAAATACTCAAAGTATATCTCCAAATGCAGCAGGGTCTTATACTGTTACTTATAATACCTCCGATTGCGATGTTACTACTGCACCGATAAAATTATTTGAATATCAGGTTGAGAATTTATTGTCCGGTAGTCAAAAGGCTTGTGTGGGAGATCCATTAGTAATTAATAGTAATCTTGATCCGTCTAAATATTCTTTCTCATGGAAACGAGATACTTCTAATCTGACTTATAATAATGCTACACTTATTATCAATGATACTAAGCCGGATCATGCGGGAAGCTATTACCTTACAGTAACCGATAAGAAAAATGCCTGTATGTTAACGCTGCCTCCATACGATGTTACTGTGTATGAAAAACCTGTTAAGCCAATAATAAATGCTTCTCTGGTTCAGGCCTGTTATGGTGGCTCTGTAACTTTACAATCCAATATAGTAAAGTCAGGAAAAACTATTGTCTGGTATAAAGAACAGGAGCTTTTAACAGGAACGGATTCCCTTATTACCATTGCTAATATAACCTCTGGCGCCAATTACACTGTTAAGGTTACAGAAGATACTACAGGATGTTCCATAGTGTCTGATAGGGTGTTTGTGAACGTAGGGCCTGATGTACAAGTACAGCTTTCCGGAGATACAAATGTATGCGAACTGTCTCCGATTAGTATTTCAACCGGGTTGAGTTTAACAGATTATACTTTTGAATGGTATAGAAGTGGAAATGTTTTGCAGGCGAATGGTGCCAAATTAAGTATTGCCAATGTTGCATTGGCTGATTCCGGAATTTATTATGTAAAAGTCACAAGCTCCGGAACCAATAATATCACTGGATGTACAGCTTACTCAGATACGCTCCATTTGACAGTAAAACCGGCACCTGTAAAACCAGTAATTACGGGGCCTGCCTCCTTCTGTTCAGGAAGCAGCATTACCCTTAGTACCAATTTAACAGAAAACTATTCATGGAGCACGGGAGCAGTTACTAATTCCATTAACGTAACTCTTGGTGGTGTGTATAGTGTCACTTCACGAAATCCTGTCTCTGGTTGTGAAATTACTGCTTTCGCAAATATTACAGAGAACCCTTTGCCAGACCTGAGCTTCTTTCCAAAAGGTGTATATGAAAGATGTGCCAGTGATAAAATAGTATTTGAAGGGTTGAATCAATATCCTCAATTCAACTGGTATGTAGATGGCACACCATTCAGTGCATCCAATAATTTATATCCTACCAAAAGCGGAAACTATACTTTGAGGGTAGTGTCCGATTCAGGATGCGTTGCATGGTCCGACACGGCACGAATTACCTCTTTGGAATGTCCTTGTTATGTTACCAATACTAATGACAGTGGACTGGGCTCATTAAGAGAGGCCATTGAATGTGCTAATTCCAAGCCGGGAAAAGACGTTATTAAGTTTGTAATAGAGGGTACAGGGCCATTTATTATTCAGCCACTAACAGCGTTGCCCAAAATTATAGATTCGGTATTTATTGACGGATTTTCGCAGTCGGGTAGTGGAGTGTATGACATTATTCTGGATGGTACAAATTATAGTGGCAATGCGTTGACCATAGATTATAATATCGGCAACAGTACCATATCCGGATTGACCTTCCGAAATTATAAGAATGCTATATCCTTATCTTCTTTTGTAACCAACACTAATATTTCTAAAAATAAATTCCATTCGATTAGTGAAAGTGCCGTTAAGCTGGAAAATAATACGACAGGAAATGTTATTTCGGAGAATACGATCGAATCTTCAGGCCTGGCAATAGCTCTGGTAGCTTCGTCCAACCTTAATACTATTGAAAAGAATGTAATAGACAACTCAAAAATAGGTGTTGGAATTTTCCAAAACTCCAGAGATAATATCGTAAGTTTCAACGAGATTACTAACAGCGATGAAAATGGCGTAGTGGTAATTACCGGGTCTCAATCGAATCTGATAAAGGCTAATACTATTGGTAGCTCCACTCTTAATGGTATTTACCTAAACAGCAAAGCAAAGCAAAACATCATTGATTCTAACTATATTGGTGTGACTGCTACCGGAGTAAATATGGCCAATGGCAAAAGCGGAATTCATGTAGCAGATACTTGTGACGGTGTTGTCATAGTTAGAAATGTGATTGGGAATAATGCAGAGCATGGCATATACGTACAATCTAAAAACGTTACCATTAGTTCTAATTATATAGGAACATCTAAGAATGGAGCTATCATTGCTAATAATAAATATGGGGTGTACAGTGAAGCTGACTCTTCTAAAATTAATCATAATCAAATAGCCAATAACCTGGAGTATGGAATATATGTTACGCAAGGATCATCGATTGTATCTAATACTATTAAGAATAATATAAAAGGTGGTATTTATGTTCAGGTGAACGGAAACAAGATTTCAAGAAACACGATTACTAATACAAATCCTTTAGTAAAAGCAATCGATTTGCATCTCATTCCAGGCCCTGGAGGTAATGATGGCAAGATGCCTGCAACTTTCACCAAATATAGAAGATCTGAAAATGGTATTGTTTTGAAAGGTACGGCACTCCCCAATGATACGGTAGAAGTATTTGTGAACAACAATGTAAATCAGCAGGCATTGTTATATGCCGGCTCAGCCAAAGCAGACGCCAGTGGCGTATGGGAATTGGAAATTATACAAGGAACTTCTTTTGATCCGAATAAGAAAAACTATTTTGTAAATACGGCTACCAATTCTGGAAATAATACTTCTGAATTATCAGACGGTTTTATGACCGGATGCTTCACTTGTATATGTACGGTTACTAATACAAATGACTCAGGAGATGGTTCGTTGAGGGCAAAGGTTGATTCTGCCAATACAGGAAGTTGCTTAACCATTAACTTTGATATCGCTACTCCTGATTCAATTACCCTTCAGTCGCCAATCACCAATATATTGGTCCCTGTTGCTATCAATGGTACCCAGGGTGGTATGGATCCGCTTATTAAGATAAAAGGAAACGGAATATTTAATGCTTTCAATATTCCTTCCGATGGAGTTTCTATAAATCATTTGACACTTTCAGAGTTTAAAAATGCTATTACCGTAACCGGTGATCATAACCATTTTGATCATGTTTCTATTATTAAAACTGGCCAGCCGATTACAATTGCCGGAAATAACAATGTGTTGACTTCTTCCGGAATTAATACCAATCTTAGTCATCAAGTAAATTTTGCTGCTGATACTTTAATTTATATTACAGGTAGCAACAACCAGCTTGGCAAGTTAAATGAAGGCAATAAAGTAGTTGGCGGACAACAATATGGCATACTTGTTTCCAATGGAAAGAGCAACAGCATTTTATACAATGCTATATATGATAATAAAGTAGCTATTGCCCATGTAAATAATGGCAATGAATTGCTCTCTGCTCCTAATACACTTGTCGGTTCTTTGTTGAATGGCGTAGCTTCTGTTTCCGGAAAGGCGAAAGAAAACAGCAGGGTCCAATTGTTTTTCAGTAGCTATGATCCTGAACAGGCTTTTGGTTATGCATTGGAAGTTTATGCAGATGCAAGTGGAAATTGGAATGCGATAATTCCGGCCGGATTATTCACTCCTGGCCAAAATAATTACTTTGTCGCAACAGCCACCGATCAAAATGGGAATACCTCTCCATTGTCTGCACTTGTTCGAATAGGAGACTTTATACAGGTTTGTTATGTAACCAATACATTAAATGAAGGGAAAGGATCATTAAGAGATGCCGTGCATTGCGCGAATGTGGCGGGAACAGGAACACAAGGCGTGGGGGCTAAAATTGTTTTTCAGCTTCCTGAGACACAAAACGAAATACTTATCAATTCCGGATATACTATTACCAATAATTATGGTGTACAAATAAATCCATTCCATATACCTGTTGCTGTTAAAGCACAGACTCCGGACTTTGCAGGATTTACCTGGGCTACTAATAACCTTCAGATTAAGAA
>DATCKK010000399.1:0-5016 GCA_036562325.1 Cytophagaceae bacterium
AGACAAGCTTTTTAATTGTTTTTTAGGCTTAATCAGGTTTTCTTTTCTGCTTATTTTGCTATTTATAGATGTCAGTAACTTCGAAACCAATGACTTAAGTCTGATGTTCTCCAATCAAAGAAGTTCGATTATCAGGGAGGAGGAATACATGTTTAGAGAAAGTTGGGAATCGAGAAACATCCCCAGAGAAACAGGAGGAGTCGCCATGAACAGGACTAAACGTATCTCATGGGGTGCCATAATTGGTGGAGTTGTGGTGGCTTTGGTAGTACAGATGGTATTAAGTCTGTTAGGGTTAGGAATAGGCTTTGGAACTATTAATCCTGTAGAAGAAACCAATTCGCTTTCAGGGCTGGGTACAGGGACGTTAATCTGGTGGGTTGTCAGCATGCTTATATCTTTATTTGCCGGAGGGTATGTAGCTGGAAGACTTGCCGGTTTTTCCATAAGGACAGATAGTATATTGCATGGTATATTAACCTGGGCCGTCTTTACTTTGGTTAGTTTTTATTTATTAACTACAGCCGTAGGAGGTATACTTAATACCGCAGGGAATATAGTAGGTAAGGTTACTTCAGCAGCAGGACAGGGAATGTCGGCAATAGCGCCACAGGCAAAAGAGCAGATACAACAGGTGTTGCAGCAAAGTGGCCTTACTGCAGAGGAGTTGCGAGACCCTGAAATAGCCAGGGCCTTTGATAATATGTTTACAAGTGGTGGAAGAGTAATAGAAGAGAATAAAGGACAACTGGTAAATCTCGTAGCTGAAAAAACGAATAAGAGCCAGGCAGAGGCAGATCAAATGGTAACACAATGGATAGAATCTTATGAATCTGCCAGAACCCAGGTAAGTCAGATAACGGCAGATGCCAAGCAAAAAGCAGAACAAACAGCCGCAGATATATCCAGTACAGCCTCTAAAGTTGGTATATTTGGAGCTATTGGTTTAATATTAGGAGCTATTGTAACTGCTCTTGGCAGTCTGGTGGGTAAACCTAAAAATGAAGCGCTGGTTCCTGAAAGAGAAGTAGTTTATAAAAAATAATTTAACAAAGTTATTGGTATAAAAAAGTTGTAAGTAGCAATAAGAATCATGGATGCTACTTACAACTTTTATTGTTATTGCTTATCTATTTTAATTGTTTTTATTTCATTATTAGTGACTACTTTTAGTAAGTAAGTTGATTTGGGAAGAGCTTCACCAAAAGTAAATTCACTTTCGGTTAATAAAAACTGTGAACGAAATACTTCCCTGCCGAACATATCAGTTACTATAATCAAAGCATGATCTGCTCCGGTAAACTTAACATTGAAATTGTTAGTAGTCGGATTGGGAAATACACTTACCTGGATACCATCTACGGAAGCTGAAACAACCTTGCTTTTATGTTCAGTACCATCAAAATCAACCTGGATCAGCCTGTAATAGTTATTACCATTGGCCGGCCGGTAGTGCATGAATTGATAGTGGTGAGGATCGTTGGTAGTTCCATGTCCTTTTACTATACCTACGGAAGTATAATTGACTCCATCCGTTGAATGCATCACATTAAAATAATCATTATTCAACTCTTGTGCTGTTGCCCATTTTAAATTTACAACTGCATTAGTAGCGTAAGCATCGAAGCTTATATAGTTTACCGGTAAAAAACATCCTACATCGATGACTTTTTCGGTAGTCCATTCAATATTACAAGTCTGGTCTTTTAACCTTAATTTAACTGTTTTTAATCCGTTGCTTGTGTACTCATAGGTTGGGTTGGCCCCAAGTCCTGTTTGCCAGCCACCACCTTCTCCGAAATCCCATTCCTGTGAGTTTGCCAGTACAGAAATATCGGCTCCGTAATACTGTTTGTACTGGTGTGAAAAGGTCATGCAGTTGGTAGCCGAAGATTCATTAATAGTGAGGGTGGGGTTGTGCCATCCAAGTGTAATTAATCCCCTTTGTGTGGATGGATATTGGTTGGTACTTAGTTGATAGCCTGTAGCGTTATAACCGCAGGCTGCTGCAGTGGTGGCATTAGGCGAATTAATTACGGCAAGGTATTTCGGCCCAGGCTGAAAAGCGCTATAAGAAGGGGATACATATATTTTGTCATCTGGCCCGAGTTTTAAATTACCCCATCCTGTAATGGAAGTGTTTTCTGGAGAAACAGTAGCGACATTCTGAACGGTTCCTGTGGAAAGGTTGATATGTTTTAAAGCCCCATCAGAGTTTAGGCCGGTAGTATATAGAATATTTCCATCCGGAGAAAACTCACATCCATAATTAAAGGAGTTTCCCGTCACGCCTTTTCTTATTAGGTTAGTGGCTGTACCGTTTGTGGCATCCCATTCATACACCCAATAATCAGCCCCTGTTCCGGAAGTACCATGTTGGGTATAGCCTATACGGTTATTACATTTATTAAATACTATGCTACCTTGTGGCTGAAAATTCCAGACACCACCCTGTATTGCTCCGGCAGGGCTGTAAACAGGAGTGAGATTAATACCGGAAGCTGTGATGTGCCAAGCTGCAAAATGGATATTACCGACTCCGGAATTATAATAAGCAGTTACGATCCAGTAGCCTCCGTTATAATCTGAAGAGGCCGCAAGAGCTTCATTGACCGGGCCCGAGGAACTTGCCTGGCCTGCTATCAATTGGGTACGCCCTCCGACAGTGATGGGATTGGTAGAAGCATCTACCAGATAGGCATAGATACCAAATTCAGGAGTACTACAATTACTACCTCCACTTCCATCTACTGCAGCAGTAATCAGGTAATATCTGTTGGTGGGTGAGGCAGGGTCAGGAACGGAAATAACTCCTTGAGTGGAGCTATTCCCTCCTCCATATAAAGGATTATCACCTCTTACTACATGGCCTGCATCTTTTAATTGGCAGGAGTTGGAGTAAAAGGCTACAGAACCATCGGGAAAACATTGAGTAGTGGCGCCTTCCTGGTTATCGAATGCTGGCGGCCCGACTCCGTCCCACACATTTCCGGTCAATTCTACTGGCGATCCTCCTGTAAAGTTCATACCTGCTTTATGGCCAAAATACCATCTGGGAGGCATGGAGAATGGCGTAACCTGGGCTATTAACTCCGATGCGGAGCTAAACACTGCCAGAATTCCCAATAAATATTGTAAATTTTTCATACTCGGCTAGTTAAAGTGTTTATAAACAGTACTTTATTTATGATGCCGGTTTATGATGGTTATTACCTTTTGGTAATAATGCATGTATTATAATTTAATAAATTATTTATTTAAATACAAATTTTTATTGATATAATTATATATTTATACGAATTTGTATTGAGAGAAGATCAAAAAATCTGTGTTGTATTTAGGAATTGATAACTTTATAATTGTTAAATTTCTTTAAGTGAGGGTTTTATTGTTCGGATGTGTCCGTATTTTCCTATTCCTGCCCTTATAATTTAATTATTGAACATAGGCCAACAATGCAGAAAGGGTGCATCATTCATATTCACTATGAACCGGCACCCCGACTAGTTATCGTAATGAATTTATAATACAAAACCAAAGATATACAGGATTAACCCTGTGATACAGGTTAATGCCATATCCCACATACCTATCTTACCCCAAAGTTTATGTGCTTTGCTGAATTTCCCAGGCTTAGGATTATTATTACCAAATTTAATAAGGGAAACAATAATGAGGAGGATCCAAATCAAAGAAGTAGTGATTGATAAAAAGGTATGAAAGTAGATCATGAAGTTTAAAAAGAAGGTACCTTCATAAGCCGAACCCTTAACCATCGCAAAGATGCCTCCATTTTGCTGCATATCATACTCGAAAAGCAACACGACAAAAAACAAAATGATGAACATGATGAGTTGTATATTTTTATGCAACCGATAGTTGTGTTCCTCTTTTACTTTCTTAAACGAATACCAAAGAAGTGGAATAATGATGACCATTGAAATCACCACAATATCCATTAAGACATCACATCTTGCTCCTAAAAAGCTGGGAGGGAAAATCATTTTCAGATAATTAGTTTTCATTGTTTTACATTTATTCGTTAAGTAGATGGCAAAATAATATGCTTAAACATTATATACGAAAAATTCGGAGCAAGTAATGCAATATTGATATTACGAAACAGGAAAAAATAATCGGATTTATTGATAAATTATAGAGATAGATTCTCGAAAGGTAGTATTCTCTCTGAATGGATATAAATAAAAAAAGAGACCACTTTTGAAGTAGTCTCTTTTTTTGTGGGCCCACCTGGGCTCGAACCAGGGACCCCTTGATTATGAGTCAAGTGCTCTAACCGACTGAGCTATAGGCCCGATTCAAATTGATTTTGCAATCCCTTTGAATTTGGGAGTGCAATTTTACATATTTGCACTTATAAACACAAATATTTAATCATATAATTTATTTTGAATTTTTCATCCATTAAGAATATTATCTTTGACCTGGGAGGCGTAATCATAAACATAGATATAGATCGCACGTTCCGGGCGTTTGCTCAACTAACCGGCCTTTCGTTTGAGCTTGTAAAAGAACGATTTATAAATGCACGAATCTTTGAAAGATATGAGGTCGGTGAACTTTCTGATAGTGAATTCAGGCATCTGATTAATCAGACTCTGGGTACTACACTGGAAGATGAGCAAATAGATGAAGCGTGGAATACCCTTTTGCTGGATATTCCGGCAGAAAGGGTTCGACTGATTCAGCAACTCAGAAAAAAATATAAAGTATTTCTTTTAAGCAATACGAACAGGATTCATATTGATGGAGTGAATAAAATTCTTTTTGAATCCACAGGTGTTCCCAAACTGGAAAACCTGTTTGATAAAATTTATTACTCCTGGAAAATCCGGTTGTCCAAACCTTCTGTCACTAGCTATTATGAAGTATTGCGTGACTCCAGCCTGAAAGGAGAAGAAAGCCTGTTTCTGGATGATAATGTTGAAAACATTGAAGGAGCAAGGCTTGCCGGACTTCACACATTGCATGTAAAACCTCCTCTAACAATTATTG
>DATCKK010000401.1:0-6612 GCA_036562325.1 Cytophagaceae bacterium
ACGTAAGAGTTTACAAAGGCGGAAGCTGGAAAGATGTTGCTTACTGGTTATCTCCTGGAACAAGAAGATATTTGGCTGAAGACTCTTGTACAGCTACTATCGGATTCAGATGCGCAATGATTCAAGCTGGTACAAACTACTAATATCAGCTCGAAAATTAAGATATTTAAAAAGGCTGGTCACACAAGATCAGCCTTTTTCATTTAATTCGCCTTTCGTCAATAACGCCACTTTTACATTGCACACGCAATCGTAGCAATGCTCACTTCTGCAGCACCTGCTTTGAACAGCTCCAAACTACAAGCTTCCAAAGTTGAGCCCGTCGTCACGACATCATCCACTAACAAAATTCTTTTGTTGCGGACAGCCTCCGGCTTAACCACCACATACAACTCCTGAGCATTGATCCATCTCTTCCATCTTGACTTGTTGGTTTGCGAAGAGCGGTCATCCACTTTCGCCAGTATGGAAGCAGACCATTCAACACCTAAAACTTCCGATAAACCCGAAGCAAACCAATCACTTTGATTAAATCCCCGCTTCCTTAATTTTTTCTTATGCAATGGCACCGGCAAGATCAAATCAAATTGCTGGCGAAACGAATGCTTTGTTAACTCCCATCCATACCATTTTCCTAATTGATATGCCCCTTCTTTTCGCCCCTCATATTTTATCTTATAGATGATTTTTTGAACTTTGCCACCCTTAATAAATCTTAAATAAGACAAGCAATATTGCAAGTTAACTTTGCCCCAAAACCTTTTCGAAAGAGGGTTTTCAGGGTCCAGATGAAAATCAGTTTTCGGAAGGTTATATCTACATAATGTACAAATAGAGTTCTCCTTCTTATGTAACGGACTGTTACAAGCAAGGCAAAGTTCAGGAAAAATCAGGGCCAGGAAGTCATTTATCATAATTTTGGACTACGAAAGGCGAAATTTAAGTTATATTTGAACTGGAAAGCAAATGAAAGATTATGAACGAGTTGAAAGATGACGAATTTGATCAGAAATGGAAGCAGGTAGAGTTAAAATTCATCCGGCTAACAGGAAAGAAACCTAATTTAAATACAATATTATTCTTAATAGGCGTTCAGGAAGTAGGAAAAGGTAAGAGACAATATAAAAAAGAAGAAAAACAAGATTTGATGCATGTTGCCATATGCAAACTATTAAGTTTGAGTGGGTTTTATGAATTGGAAGGCTATGATGAAGAAGGTTGGCCACATTATAAATTATTGAAACCGCTTCCCCATTTTGATTTACTGGAACAGGAAAAACTTTTAAAAATGCATATTATAGAATATTTTTCCGAAGAATTAGAGTAGTAGATGAAAGTTTTAACGTACAATGTCAACGGTATTCGATCTGCTTTATCAAAAGGGTTTCTGGACTGGTTAAAGGCAACCGATGCAGATATCGTTTGTCTTCAGGAAGTTAAATCAAATATCGATCAGGTAGACATACAACTATTTGAAAATCTGGGATATACCTGTTTCTGGCATTCTGCCGTAAAAAAGGGGTATAGCGGAGTGGCTACATTTACCAGAACTCAGCCCAAAAACGTCTGTATAGGATGCGGAATAGAAAAATATGATAACGAAGGCAGAGTATTAAGAGTGGATATGGAAACTTTTTCCGTCCTTAACGTATATATGCCTTCGGGGTCTAGTGGAGATATAAGACAGACCTTTAAAATGGAGTGGTTGGAGGATTTCTATGAATATGTAAGCTGCCTGAAAAAAGACGTTCCTAATCTTATCATTTGCGGGGATTTCAATATATGTCATCAGGCAATCGATATTCATAATCCTAAGTCAAATGCTAATTCTTCGGGTTTTTTGCCCGAGGAAAGAGAGTGGATGTCAAAATTTTTTGACAGCGGTTTCGTTGATGCTTTCAGATATTTTAATTCCGAACCCCACCATTATACCTGGTGGAGTTACCGGGCAAATGCAAGAAACAAAAACTTAGGCTGGAGAATCGATTATCATGCAGTTGCCGAGCCTCTGAAAGAACGTTTGAAACGAGCAGTGATACTTAGTGAAGCAAAGCATTCTGATCATTGTCCAGTATTACTTGAAATTATTTAGCGAGGCCTTTTTTTTTTAGTAAAAAATGGTAAATTGCTCGCTTATCCCTAGCTGGAAGTAAAATTAATTGAAAATAAGATAGTAATTGTTAAACCAATTTTTTCATAAGTATATAATGAGAAAAGTATTTATTACCCTGTTAGCAGCAAGTATTACACTGTATTCCTGCAATACTTCTAATGAAGGAAGCACCTCAGACCCTAATACTTTGAGAGAAGCCAAGGGAGGTAGATTTTACGGTGGCGTGTTTAATGTAAACGAATCAGATTACATTAAGAACCTGTTTCCACATAATATCACCGATGCGATCTCTTACCGTGTAGCCACTCAGGTATATGAAGGACTGATGAAGTTCAACCAGGAAGATCTTTCCCTGACCAAAGGATTAGCGGAAGATTACTCCACAAACGATGATAAAACCGTTTACACTTTCAAGTTGAAGAAAGGAGTAATGTTCCATGACGACCCTTGTTTTCCTGATGGAAAAGGGCGGGAGCTAACTGCAGAAGATGTAAAATATTGCTTTACATTACTTTGTACTCCTGGTATCAACAATCAGGGATTCAGTGTTTTCCAAAATATACTGAAAGGGGCAAATGAATATTACGCTGCCGCTCAAGACGGTAAAAAACCGGACTTCGAAGTAGAAGGTATAAAAGTAATTGACGATCATACTATCGAGTTTACCTTAGTAGAGCCTAGTTCTATTTTCCTTTATAATCTGGCCAGACCATTTACCTTCATATTTCCACGTGAAGCTTATGAGAAATATGGTTTAGAAATGAGAAATAAGGCTGTTGGAACCGGCCCATTCAAAATATTCAGCATTGAAGACGATATTTCTATCATTCTTAAAAAGAATGAAAACTATCACGGTGTAGATGAACATGGCAACAAACTTCCTTATTTAGAAGCAGTTAAGATTAAATTTATCAAAGATAAAAAGACTGAGTTGCTTGAGTTCAAGAAAGGAAATCTTGATATGATGTACAGAATGCCAACTGATCATATCATTGAAATTCTGGAAGATGTAAAGAATAAAAAAGGAGATTATGGACAATTTGAGTTACAAAGAACTCCTGAAATGGCTACTCACTTCCTTTCATTCCTGAATCAGGGTACAATCTTTAACAACAAAGACATCCGTAAAGCATTCTCTTTCGCCATTGACAGAAAGAAAATTCTGGATTACGTATTGAATGGTGAAGGTTATGCACCTGCTACTCACGGTATTACACCTTTAGATATTTTCCCTGACTATGATGTAAAAAGCATCTCAGGATATGATAAAAACCTGGATTCAGCCAAATTCTATCTGAAAAAAGCTGGCTATCCGGATGGTAAAGGTTTCCCTAAAGTAACTTTGGAGCTTAACTCCGACGGAGAAAGAAACGTGGCCGTTGCTCAGGAAATCCAAAAACAATTGAAAGAGCATTTGAACGTACATGTAGAGTTAAACATTGTTCCTTTTGCTCAATTAGTTGAAAACATGATCGGTGGTAAAACCGAGTTCTTCAGAGGAGGATGGATTGCGGATTATCCGAACCCTGAAAACTTCTTGTGGTTCTTCTACGGAAAATCAGTTCCTGCGTCATTGAAAGAACAATCTTATCCAAACATGATGAGATATGTGAATCCGAAATTTGATGAGTTATACGAAGCTGGTTTAAAAGCAAAATCTCAGGAAGAAGCTTTCAACTACTTCAAACAAGCTGAAAGCCTTGTAATGCAAGATGCTCCAATTATGGTATTATGGTACGACGAAGGATACAGATTACTACAATCCTACGTTAAGAATTTCCCTAATAATTCCATGCAATACAGAGATTTCAGCAACGTTTACTTCGTAGAAGCTAAAAAAGCAAAGTAATCGAAGAAATAGTTATATGAGTAATGAACCTTTGATTTTATCAGAGGTTCATTATTTACTTATATAGGACTAATAAAAATGGAGTTGACATGTCAGAAGTTCTCTTTAATGATATTCTTTCAAAACTAAACAGTTATAAAAGAAAGTATTATTTTAATATCTTATTAAAAGGAACTTTTGTTTTTTTGTCTCTTGTCCTATCCACTTATGTTTTTTTCACTTTTGCAGAATACTACGGCCGATTCAATTCGGTATTCCGATTCATACTTTTCTTTAGCTTTATAGGACTGGCTGGTTTTTCACTAATCAAGTGGATTATATTTCCCGTCAGCCATCTGTTAAATCTCCGAAAGCCAATGAGCGATGAAGAAGCATCGCTCCAAATTGGAAAATTTTTTCCCGAGATTAACGATAAATTATTAAACACTTTACAATTAAAAAAACTCAATGCAACGGAAAATCAACTGGTACTGGCAAGCATTGAGCAAAAATCCAAAGAGCTTAGTTATATACCTTTTACAGATGCTATTAATCTAAAAGAGAATCGCAAGTATCTGAAATTTTTAATCCCGATTACCCTTCTCATTATCGGAATTCTTGTGTTTGTACCACAAATATTTGTAGAAAGTACCGCAAGAATTATCAATTACGAAAAATCTTATGTACAAATGCCCTTTCAGTTTTTGCTTAAAAACCAATCACTGGATGCATTTAAAAACGAAGACCTTGAATTAACACTTGACCTGGAAGGTTCTGCCATCCCTGAAAACGTATACATCATTAGTAATGGCAGAAAAAGTAAAATGAAAAAACTGAACACAAATCAGTTTCAGTTTACTATGAAAAACCTTCAACGAGCGGAAGATTTCTATTTTGAAGCAGCAGGATTTAATTCTGAAATATACAGGGTAAACCTGATCACTCGCCCGGATTTACGATCTTTCGAAGTTACTCTCAACTATCCGGCTTATCTCAACAAAAAAAATGAGCATTTAAAAAATGCCGGTAATCTCATAATTCCGGAAGGCACCAATGTTACCTGGAATTTTAATACCGAAGAAGCTCAGAATATGATACTATCATTTTCGGGAGAAAAAGTAGATCATATTCAATTGGAATCGAATCAAAATTTATTTAGCTACAGCAAAAAATTCAGGAATAGTGAAAACTATGAAATCCAATTAAAGAACGGAAACACTGTCAATAAAGAGAAGATCAGCTATAACATCAGCGTGGTAAAGGATCAGTTTCCAACAATAGAAGTTGAGCAATTTAAAGATACTGTACTTTTCAACTATATCACCTTTGGTGGTACCATAGGCGATGATTATGGGCTATCAGCGCTGAAACTTTTTTACAAAGTAAGTGACAGAGAAAATGAAGGAAAATTCAAAAGTGTAAATATAAAAATCGAACCCGGCAGAGATAAACAAAACTTTTACTTCAATTGGATAATCGACAGCCTGCAATTGCGTCCGGGACAATATCTTGAATACTATTTACAAGTTTGGGATAATGATGGTGTAAACGGCAGCAAAAGCACCAAATCCAGAAGTTTTAGTTTCAGTCTTCCTACTAAAGAAGAAATGGACAAAGAAATATCCACTTCCACCAAGCAGGCAGAAAACAAAATGGATCAGATGGTTTCCAAAACCATGAATCTCCAGAAAGATATAGAAAAACTTCAGGACAGGCTGAAAACCAAAAACAACCTGAATTTTCAGGATAAAAAATTACTCGAAGACGTCCTCAAAAAACATGAAGAGTTGAAAAAAGAACTGGAGGAGCTGAATAAACTGAACAAATCCCTTAATGAAATGCAGGAGAAATATAACCCTGCCAGTGAAGAACTGAAACAAAAAATGCAGCAACTCCAGAAACTAATGGATGAATTGTTGGACGAAGAAACCAAAAAACTGTATGAAGAGCTTCAAAAGCTCCTTAATGAAAAAATGAAAAAAGAAGATATCGAAAAGATATTGGAAGAAATAAAGAAAAAGGATGAGACTCTTGAAAAGGAATTGGAAAGAACATTAGAGATGTTCAAGCAAATGAAGTTTGACCAAAAGCTGGAAGACATTATCAAAGACCTAAAAGAGACGGCGAAAAAACAAGAAGAACTATCTCAAAAAACAGAAGATAAAAAAGAAGAGCAGTCCAAACTTCAGGAAGAGCAGGAAAAATTAAATGAGGAGTTTAAAAAGATCCAGGAAGAAATGAAAGAGTTGAAAGAGATCAATGAATCACTGGAAAATAAAAATGATCTCCAGGACATGGATCAGGAACAAAACTCCATTGAAAAAGAGATGCAAAACAGTTCTGAACAATTGAAAAACAATCAGAATAAAAAAGCTGCCGGATCTCAAAAGAAAGCTGCTGATAAAATGAAGGAAATGGCCGATAAAATGGCAGAGATGCAACAAAGCATGGAAATGGAACAGGCTCAGGAGAACATGGACGATCTGCGGGATATCCTTGAAAACCTGATCACACTTTCATTTGAGCAGGAAGAGTTGATGAAAGAATTCAGAAAAGTAAATCAAACTGACCCAAGATTCGTAACATTATCTCAAAAGCAACTAAAGCTGAAAGACGATAGTCAGATTATTGAAGATAGTTTAATGGCTCTGGCAAAAAGAGTATTCCAGAT
>DATCKK010000413.1:0-12200 GCA_036562325.1 Cytophagaceae bacterium
GAATAATGGTAATATCATAAAACTCATGCATCCCTGCATCATTAAATCCTACCCCGGGAAAAGAATTATTAACTTTTATCCCAACTTCCAGATTATCTTTAATAAGCAGGTTATGAGCTTTATTATTCAAACCTCCATAAATGGCGCAGCCCGATGCTCTCCAGGTATTTTCAGATGTATTGTAACGATAGGTATTATTCTGACACTCCATTCCATTGGCTGACCAAATAGCCATATCATCGTCTCCATTGTTCCTGAAACTGCAATGCTCTACTACTGCGTTTCTGGTACCTTTGCATAGATTTATTCCATCGGCATAATTATTTCTGAAGCGGCAATGAGACATAGTAAACCCATCTGCATAATCAGGGCCTCCGATATTGTATTGGCCTATCCATGCACCGCACTCAAAATGTTCTGCCCATACATTCGTGATCGTAGAACCATTGGTATAAACACCATTGATTCCTTTATACGAACCCGACCTTGAGTTCCTGACCGTTGTCAGGTAAAGCCCGGAATAACTTATATTTTTAGCATTGGCACGTAAACCACCATTCCAGGATGTATTGGTAAAATGGATTTGAGTATACCACATACCTGCACCTTTCAATGTTGTATTATCTACGCCGAAATAAAGTTCTCTGTCAACATTAAAAACTCCTGCAGGAAGATATATGGTCTTACCTCCGTTGGCATCAATGAACGCTTGTAAGTCTTCGCCATTACCGGTATAAGTAACATCGCCCGGCGAAGCTGTTACTACGGCAGGAATAGCTTCTAACTCAACAAAGTCAATATGTATATTTCCACTTTGTCGTACCAGCTTCAACTTTCCTCCTGAAGGTATTCTCTCTGGCAACTTTACTCTTACTTCATCAAACCGCATTCTTGGATTGGTATTGGTAACCCCGTTATTATTAGGGTTTCCATCAGTTGCCAGATATTGCCAGGAATAATAAGAAGTAAGGCTTATAGTAGTTACAAATGCATTATTAACAAACACTTCCAGCACACCGGACTCTCCATCAGGTACACTGTACCGGACTACCAGTCCGTCTGCCTCATCAGTTAAGGCCCACTCTACGGAAGCTCCCGCGTCACTCATATTCACACATACCTGTTCAGAAGCTTCGCTTTGAAGGTTTTCCTGAGCATAAGATTTAGAAGTAGCAGCCGCATTCGTTAATGTTCCTTTATCTGCTTCGTAACGAATATAAGGCGCATCGTAATAACCACGCTGAGCCTGCACTTCGGAGTAGAAAAATGTATGGAGCAAACTAACAATCAGAGTAACTATATTGTACTTTCTCATATTTAATTTCAGACTTTATAAAAGTTTACAATTGCCTCTCATCATTATCAGTTAACTCTCTAATCCTAAGGCAGACAACACTTTACTATTTTATAATTTTTCTTTTTATAACCATATTTTTTCCAAACACACCAAAACCAATTTTTACAGTTAGAAATAATTAAATTGGTTTTGGATGGATATGAACAGAAAATGAGTTTAGTTAGGCATACTCATTTTCATGGCCATGTGCAGAAAAAACAACAGTAAAGGAAGGTAGACAAACAACATGATGCAAAGCTTAAGCAGAAATGCTCCAAACTCTGATCTCAGTTTTAGTATATTTAATCTTTTCATGATTAGTTAGGGAATATTACTAAGAACTTATCTCCTTATTATCTTTTTCTGTTCTATGATACTTTCTGTCTGAACAGTAACCATATAAGTACCTGTCATTAACTTCGGATGAATACTAATGATGCCTTCTTCATTAGCTTTAACTCCTTCAAACACCAGCCTTCCAAGAACATCACGAATGGTTATGGACATTTCTTCGTTTATATTACTGCTTATTACCAGCATATCATCTATTAAGTTAATGTTAATAATCTGATCATTCCTATTGACAGAAAGCATCTGGCTAAAAGCATAAGTACCATCATAATCTACCTGACGTATTCTATAATAGCCTACACCACTTAATGGATTATCATCGAAGTATACATATCTTCTTATGGTGTTTGAGTTTCCCGCACCCTGAACTTCTCCTAGCTCTTCCCAGCTTTTCAAATCAGAGGAACGTTCGATAACAAACTTATCGTTGTTTGTCTCCGAGGCTGTGCTCCAGGATATAATTACTGATGACTGTCCGGTACTTGCAAAAACATTCAGAAACTCTACGGGAAGCATTTGCGGACAAATCTTATCAGAAGGATCGTACAAACTTCCTCCATTACTTACAGCCTGTGCATTATAGGCTCCATTGGTTCCGGCAGACCAGCTTTGATTAAGGCCCACACAGCCAAAGTAAGTCTCCAGATCCATTCCCGGAGCATTATCCATATCGTAAGCAATGGCTGTAACACCATCAATTGTTACCGACAATACATGAGTAGTATTATCATAGCTTATACAAACTCTGTGTTCCTGGCCGTCTTCCAGATTAGGAACAGAAACACCTGTTATTTTTCCGGGCCCGGTTTTAGCCTGCATATTTTTGTGAATGGCAATTTCATCATCACTGGCATTTCCTTCATAATCAGAGTCAAAATCATCTCCCCCCAGATTATCAAAAGTGTCGAACTCTATAGTAATCCCTTTGTTACCCGGACAGGCATCGACATAACCTAATCCTCCCCCACATCCCCAAACCTGGTAGTCGGTAATGGCATTACAAGTAGAAAAGGTAAATGCCAAACCATCAGCTCCGTTATCATCACATCCAAATACTACCCAATAACACTTATAGAAATTTCCGTTGCATGGGAAATATTGGTCACTGGTTTCGTATACTGCGGCTCCTTCACACCCGTCATACACCCCATCTAACAAGCGTATCCTACCATCTCCATAGTCTACAAATCCTGATCCCTGGATTTTAGCCCCATCCCATCCTCCACTCACCGTCGGAATAAATTGAGCCTGAAGTGGATTAACTATGCTAATCATTAAAATCAGGAAAATAAACGACACACTTCCTTTAAAGCTATCACCACTTGTAAATTGCCAAGAGGAGCCACCAGCTTCCATATTGCGCTCATTCAGGCATAATTTTTTTGTTAATTTTTGTAGGGTTCTTTTCATAGGTCTTTCCTTATTTGCTTATTAAATTGTAAGCACCAATTTTTCTTTGCTCATAACCTGTTATTGAAATTATTTATAATTTTTATAGATATAATACCATTTCAAAATAAGAGGATTATCAGGGGAATGACTATTTGTCAATTCAAAATATTAAAAAAAAAGAAAGTCAAATAAACACAACTATCTGATTAACAAACAAAATGAAAAAAATTTCCCATTTTAAAATATAGCTGAAATATGCAATAATCAGGTACAATGAACAGGTAAAAATCAGACGTAATTAAGGAGCACTAATTGGGCATAAGTAGAAATATTAAGGACATTTAGCCCTGATTTGGGATATTAAAGCGCAAAAAATATAGGAAAGCTAAAGAACAATTCAATCACTTTGAGAAATTAGAAATTTAAGAAAAGAAACAATCCTTTCTTTTGCCACAAGCTGAAACAATTTAATAAAGATATTTATAGAAGAATGTAAAAAATTTGGAACCAATAGTCGCTCTACCTCTTCACTACCATCCTCCTCTCCACAAATCCCTCTCCCTGAAGCGTTATGAAGTAAGTCCCTGTCGGAAGTTCAGGTTGGATAATTATTTCACCATTTTGACAATAATAATTATCCTTAAACATTAACACTCCTAATGAACAATGAATAGAAACCTCAAGATTGCCCTTATAATCCGATTTAACATGTAAATCATGGGCGAAAGGATTAGGCAGAATAGTTAATTTATAAGAGTTATTTTCAATGCGGATAACCTTACTAAAAGAAGAAGTCCCATCAAAATCAATTTGTTGTAACCGATAATAATTTACATCATTGGAAGGTGTATCATCCACAAATTGATAATAGGTTACGTTAGCTGAAGCACCTGCGCCTTTAACTTCCCCTATATTTGCCCATTCTGTTAAGTCATTAGAACGCTGAATGATAAACTTGTCATTATTCAATTCATGTACGGTAGCCCAACTAATTAAAACAGAATGATTAACCCATGTTGCATTGAAATTAACCAATCCTACAGGCAAAGGATCACAATTTAAAAACTCATGAGTTCCAAATAAGGCAGGATTGTTCCACGCTCCAAATGTAGCATCATGCCAACCTAATTCATGATCTCTGGTACCTCCACCGTCGTCATCATTTATCTTAATATCAAAACCAATGTATGTTCCGGGCGTTGGTACTCCTCCCAGTGTAGACCAGGGGATTAATATTTCCATTATATATCCGCCTGCTTTGGCTCCCTGAGCAAAGACTACACCCACTAATGATGCGGGAGCATGTTTATATTCGGCCGCAGTTATATCATTATATTTGAAACCATACTGATAATCATTAATACCATAGACTCCACTTTTATCATTTCCTATATCAATGAATACATCTACTCCATCATCTTCCCAGTCATTATCGCTATCGTTTTGCAAATCGTCATCAGTAACATCGACTAATAAATATAGATTATCTGCATCGTACATTATTTTATATTCCGCTGCAAGGTCAGGAGCTGTAACACCCGATGAATGTGTCAATGGAATACTAATGTAACTATCCCATAATGCTTCCACTGTTCCATCTATCGTTGGCGCGGTGGAAGTAAGTTTTATGGCACCCCCCACAGTAATAGTAACTCCTGAAGAAACTACATTAGTCATTGAAGGGCTATAATAGGCACGTGCAATAATTTCGTAATTCCCATCCGGTGGGTTGTTCCAGGTATAGTTGTACTCATAAGAGTTGCCTGGATTAATATCAACACCCACTTTAACACCATTGACATAAAATTCTACAGAATCTACTGTGTTACCGGCAGGAGGAATTGCCGTAGCAGTTAAAGGTATCGGGCCTATGGAACATCCCGAAAATAAAGCTCCTGATGATGGAGTGGTAATAGCAACTCCTGAAGGGCAAAGCGGATTCCCGATTGTAGCTATAATACCTGTGCCATCGCTAACTGTAGTTGGGTTGGTAGCACCGTTTTTACCAGACGACCATGTTTGATTCAATCCTCCTGCACCGAAGTAATTTTCAAGTTCATATCCTGTTCCCGTAAGGTCATAAACAAATACATTCTTCCCATCGATAGAAACAGAAAGCACGTTAGTGCCAGGGTCATAGGAAATACAAACGGTATGTTCAAGCCCGTCTTCCAGGTTACCTGCACTTACACTCGTAATCTTGCCCGCATCAGACGCATCACCATTTACATGTAGAGCGATTTCATCTTCATTTCCCGATGTCCCACCACCATAAGTAGCATCAAAACCTGCCGTACCCTGGCTACTCCAGGTATCAAACTCGATCGTAATCATCTGAGGACATGCCCCCATATACCCCAGTCCACCTCCACAAGCATTGCCATTATTGATGTTATAAGCACATTTGGAAAAAGAAAATGCCATACCATCGCCTTTGACATCACTACCAATATCATCATTATCCGGACAGCCAAAAAACACCTGGTAACATTTATTAAAAACAGCTCCCGATGTGGGATCATATGTGGATGAAGTTTCATGCACTGCAGATGCAGCACAACCTGTAGCTTCCGTGCTTAAAAACTGAATAACACCACTTCCATGATTGGTATAACCGGTTGTTCCGGTGGTAGAAGCTGCATCCCAGCCGCCGCTCACCGTCTGCGCGTTTCCACTTAACACAGCCAAAACCATGATTACCGAAATAAGTGACCTGATAAAAAATAACCGCAGAATGGTACTTCCGAAATAGAAAGGTACCTTAATAATAAATTTAGGGTTCGAAAAATTTTGCATAAAGTCCTTTAACAGATACAAACTCCATCTGCAGGTTGAACTTCAGCTCACTTTATTGCCTATCTACTTTGATTACCAACCCCATAATTCAAAGTAAACCCGGAATTACTTAAACTCCGGGTTTTGTAGCTGAATTAATAGACTTATAAGGAAAACACGAAAAAAGGTTGCACTTTTTAAATTATCCGTATAAATAAAACCTGTTACAAACCATGTTTTTAAACAGCAAAACCGGTATTATTCAGCATGGTGGGAAATATTCAGACATCCATTTTGTTCTTCCCATTCCAATTGTCCCATATCGGACCGATTAATATCTTCTTTTGCGTTTCCACCTTTGTTTTTGATAGTCAAATTGCAAAAAGACACATTACCCATAGGTTTATATTTAAATAACACCCCAAACCCTCTTTCAGTATTTGCTTCACTTGCATCATTAAAAGGATATTCTTTACCGGTACCGTCTATTGTGATATTTTCAAAAACCAGGTTCTTAAACTCTTTACCTCCCCATCTCATGATATTTATAGCGTCATTCTTTGAGTCTACAATATCTATATTAGAAAACTTCACATTCTTTACAAAAAATCCGCATCGGTCAGTGCAAGTCAGATCAATTGCTCCCACAGGCTTATAATATAAGTCATTGTTGGTACCACAACGAATAATCGTAATATCTGAAAACTCATGCATTCCTTCATCATTGAAGCCCACACCGGGAAATGCATTATTCACTTTTATCCCAACTTCCAGATTATCTTTGATCAACAGGTTATGTGCCTTATTATTCATTCCTCCATAGATAGCACAGCCTGCAGATCGCCAGCAATTTTCTGAAGTATTATAGCGATAAGTATTATTCTTACATTCCATATTATCGGCAGACCAGATTGCCATATCATCATCGCCATTGTTTCTGAAACTACAATGTTCAACGATAGAGTTCTGAGTACCTTTACAAAGGTTTATTCCATCTGCATAATTGTTTCTAAATCTGCAATGAGATACTACCAATCCATCTGCATAAGCAACACTACCCTGATTATACTGGGCAATCCATGCCCCGCACTCAAAATGCTCTGCCCATACATTTTTAATAGTAGAACCACTGGTATAAACACCATTAATAGCTTTGTAGGAATCAGATCTTGAATTGCAAACTGTAGTAAGATATAGGTCTGAGAAGCTTATATCTCTGGCATTAGCCATTAAACCACCTTTCAACCATTTCTGAGTAGTAAAGTGAATTTGTGTATACCACATACCTGCGCCTTTCAACGTAGTATTATCCACTCCGAAGTAAAGCTCTCTGTGTACATTATACACTCCTTCCGGTAAATAAATGGTTTTACCGCCATTTTCATCAATGAAGTTTTGAAGGTCACTCCCGTCTCCCTCATACACAACATCGCCGGGAGCTGCTAATACCGGAGCAGGAACCGGCTCCATCTCTACGAAATCAATATGAATGTTCCCTTCGGCATTAACCAGTTTTAATTTTCCACCCGCAGGAATCTTTGATGGAAGTTTCATTCTTACTTCATCAAAGCGCATTTTAGGGTTTGTATTGACTACGCCACTGTTATTGGGATTGCCATTTTTCCATAAATACTCCCAGGAGTAATAAGAAGTAAGTTTTAATGTACCTACTTTTTTATTATTCGCATATACGTCTAACAAACCTTCCGTAGAATCCGGTACACTGTAACGTACTACTAATCCATCGGCGGCTTCCTTTAACTTCCATTCTACAGATGATTTCTTTGCAGTCATATCCACACATATCTGTTCGGAAGCTTCACTTTGAAGATCTGCCTGATTAAATGACCTTGGCGTTACGGTTGCTTTGGACAGGGTTCCCTGATCCGCTTCATACCGGATATATGGCGCATCGTAATAACCTCTTTGGTTACTTTGGCCATACAGTTGAGTTCCCGTTATAAGGATGCCAACTGCAAGCAGGTTTAACACATTACATTTTATCATAACATTATAGTTTATACTTAATTTAATTTTGGTTAACCATTTTAATAGAAAGCAGCAGCGGAACATATTCATCCCACTGCTGTGATACTTTTACCTTACTATAAGTTTATCAATTATCAATTGATGATCTGACTGAATCTTTAACAGATAAATTCCCGAAACAAAACCGGACGATAAAAGCTCTAATCTTCTTTCTGTCAATGAATGTTTATATAGTTCATTGACAGAAAGGTCAGTTATAAACAAGAAGGTAGAATTATCTATATACCCATTGTATTCAATGATAATAGTTTCACCTTGTGAAGGATTAGGATAGATGGTTAAATCAAAAGGATTTAAATGGAAATAGCTTTCCTGATCTCCACCTGTAAGGTGATGATAACATGTTGTTAAATTTCATATGTTGTTTAATTAAAGGATGATCACTCTAGTACTTTGTCTCAAGGGGATTTAATTGGGTGAGGTAAGACAAATATTTTTTCCTTCGCTTAGCACATATAAAGAATGTTATGTTGGTTAAATTTTAAATCAGGATTAAATAAAAATGGGGATAATTGTAATTGCAATTGAATTAACAATATACCCCCATATACCCCTAACCCAAAATTTTTATATTTAGTAATATTTACGCTTATTTGGCAGGCTTACAATCTTTGAGTTCCTTCCAGTCAAACGAACCTATAGAGTTGGTGTCAATATCTACCAGTGCATTTCCTCCTCTGTTTTTAATTACCAGATTGCAGAAAGTACCATTACCGGCAGGGTTTTGAGCAAACAGTACTCCGAAGCCTCTGTGCCAGTCTTTTTTCATAACGTTGTTGTAAGGATACTCTCTTCCTGTTCCATCAATAGTAATGTTTTCGAAGACAAGATTATAGAAGCCTTTTCCACCTGCTTTATTAATAAATATGGCATTATCTTTAGCATCTATAATATCGATGTTAGAAAACTTTACATTTTGCACTTTATTTCCCGCAACACTTACTGCCATTAAGTCAATAGCTCCTACCATATTGTAGAACAAATCATTGAATGTACCACATCTTACTATGGTAATATCAGAAAACTCATGCATTCCTTCTTCATTGAACCCAATACCAGGATATGCATTGTTCACTTTCAAGCCTGCTTCTACGTGGTCTTTGATAAGTAAATTATGTGCCTTATTATTTTTTCCACCATATATGGCACAACCCGCAGATCGCCATCCATTCTCCGAAGTGTTATATCGGAACGTATTGTTCATGCATTCAAGGCCATCGGCTGACCATATCGCCATATCATCATCGCCGTTATTTCTGAAGCTGCAATGTTCTACTATTGCATTTCTTGTACCTTTACAAAGATTGATACCATCTGCATAGTTATTTCTGAAACGGCAGTGAGACATAGTAAATCCATCTGCATAAGGAATATCTCCAATATTATATTGAGCTATCCATGCCCCACACTCAAAATGTTCTGCCCAAATGTTTTTAATAACCGACCCACTGGTGAACACACCATTTATTGCTTTATAAGAGCTGGATCTTGAGTTGCGGTCTGTGGTAAGGTACAAGTCCATGAAACTGATATCTCTGGCATTGGCACGAAGTCCTCCCTGAAGATATGCTTCATTGGTAAAGTTGATTTGTGTATACCACATTCCTGCTCCTTTCAGTTTGGTATTAGGTACACCAAAATACAGTTCGCGGTTTACATTATATTTCCCTGGTGGAAGGAAGATACTCTTTCCTCCTCCTTTATTGTCAATAAATACTTGTAAATCGCTGCCATCACCTTCATATACAAGATCGTTTTCATCTGGTTTTATTTCATCCGGAACAGGCTCCAGCTCAATAAAGTCAAGGTGTATTTTCCCGCTTTTTCGCACAAGTTTTAAAGAACCTCCTGCAGGTATTTTGGAAGGTAATTTCATACGCACTTCATCAAAGCGCATTTTAGGATTATCATTTCTTACAGCCACATTGTTAGGGTTTCCATTGGTTGTTAAATATTCCCATGACCAATGCGAAGTAAGTTGCAACGTCCCTACAAGTTTATCATTGGCATATACTTCCAATTCTCCGGATGTTTTATCAGGTACACTGAAACGAACTACCAGCCCATCTCCTTCTTTTTTTAATGTCCATTCGACAGATGCTTTATCCCCTGATAAATCTACACATACCTGTTCGGAAGCTTCACTTTGCAAATCTTTCTGACTGAAAGACATCATGGCTATAGTGGCATTAACTAATGCTCCCTGATCCGCTTCATAGCGAACATAAGGTGCATCATAATAACCTCTTTTATCCTGAGCCATTCCGGTATGCACCAACAAAAGTACCGTAAAGATTGCCAGGTTAAATATTTTAAATGTTCTCATGGAATTCGATTTTAATTGATATAAAATTTGAAGTACTGCAAGGGCCAACATTCCTTTCAGCTGAAACCATGTTTGGCTTGCGAAACCTCATCTACCCCCTCTCCCGAAGGAGAGGGAATGAGGCCTAACCAAATATGAGCTCCTATTACCTAACTAAGATTTTTCTTGCGACTCTTCCTGTTTCTGTAGCAATATTCAAAATATACATACCAGTTGGAAGGTCAGCAGTATTGATAGAGATATTGTTTTCACCTTTAGATGCTGTAGTAGAGAATATTCTGTTACCAACTACATCTGAAAGAGATACTTCCGCACCAGTATTAGATTCGAATGAAACATTCAGATTATCATCTGCAGGGGTAGGATAAACAGATAGAGATCGATTAATCACTGTTTCATTGACACCTGTAGTAACAGTTCCTATTCTGAAATCATGGAATATAATTTCACCGGTATAAGAAGTTGCATCAAGAGGATCTAAAATATAATCGTCAGTATGATCTCCCCCTTCTTTACCCATAGAAATTATATATGAACCGTCTTTGTAGTTTACAGTAAATATAACTGCAACAATTTTTGTAGGATCAATTTGATATTCTGTAACAGGGCCACAGTAAGGGCCATCAGTTGTACATCCATTATCTCCTACCCATCCTGTACGTGTTAAACCGCCAAGGTACTCTTCAACAGAAGATAAGTCAATAGTAAAAGTTCCTCTTGATTCAGGATCCAAAACAAAACCATTTACCGCTTTGCGAGGATACTTCCCATTTACCTGATCACCCCAGGCCAATGACTGAGTAACATCGGAAATATTTGGTTCGATACCAGCTTTCACTCCATTAGCATCTTCTAATTCAATTTTGGCAAATAAAATGCCGGTAGAGTTATTCTCAACATCAAACACAATATCTGCACTGCCATTTGCTTTAAGATTCAAAGGTGAAGGATTATTGGCATCCGGAGAAAAGCTTACTCTGAAAGTAGGCCATTCCATGGAAGTACCCACACCTATATTATTTGCATTAATCACCATGGTATGGTTACCAGGGCGGCTTATTGTCATGGAAGAACCTCCCACAGCAGCATCTGCACTCCATACTACACTATCATAAGGTGTGGCACTTACAAAATCATCATGAGCACCATTCAAAGTCCATCCTTGTGCATTGGCAGCGCCAAAAGCAAACATTAAGGCAATTCCGGAAAGTATAATTTTTTTCATGGTTAAATATTTTAAAGGGTTACACAATAAGTTAGGTTATAGTCGTTTTTAGCCCCTCAACCCTGTAATCCTTTCAGAAGTCTACGAAAGAGCCCGCTGAACAGGTAAAAAGGATTGGTTTATTTTTCTATATTTCTGCCACTCAATCTTTTAATAATCGGGGATCAAAAGACAGAAAAACATTAGACTAAGAACGAACTATAATCTTTTTTAGAATTATTAGTATTTATCCCAAAGCAAGCGGATTAAAGACGGAAAGGCTATTTGTCAATTTAAAATATGGAAAAAAATAAACAAACAAAGACAATAACCAACTGTAAATCAAACAAAAAACATATTCAAGTCAGGTTAAAAATATAGACAAAATATCCGGTTATAAAGCCCGGATTTTCATCAATTCTTCCTCAAATTTTTCGTTTTCCACGATCGATTTGTTTTTTACTCTGGTTTTATAAGCATAAATGGTGTTGACCGAATAGTCTAAAATTTTGGCAATTTTCTCATTGTCGGTAATACCCAACCTGATTAATGCAAAAATTCTAAGCTCTGTAGGAAGCCCCTGTTTTTCATCCAAAATAAATCTGTCCTGAGGGTTAAAGAGCATATTAAATTGCTCCACAAATCCGGGGAATATTTTTAGAAAGGTTTTGTCAAATGTCAGATACAGTTGCCGACGCTCCGGCTTAAGATTCATACTGTTAACCAAATCTCTTACATCTTCTATCTTCTTCTGGGAGATTTTACGG
>DATCKK010000671.1:0-3413 GCA_036562325.1 Cytophagaceae bacterium
ACCAGGGAGTGTTAGAAGCCGTATTGGAAATAAAAGGAGTGGAAGGATGTGAAGATATGGTCTTTGCCGCTAACCAAACTTTTCCATGGGTTACCCGTCAAGGTGAAAAAGTAGTGGTGATGAGTAAAATGCGCCATGCTTCACGTCAAAAGGAAGTGCCTCATTTTGAAAAATTTTTTCAGGAGTTAGGTTATCGCCCAATACATCTAAATCGAACAGATCTGTTTGAGGGAATGGGAGACACTATACCCCACTATGGCAAATGGTTGTTGTATGGTGGTTTTGGACACAGAAGTAAAAAAGAAGCTTATGAAGAAATTGCAGAGCTATTACAAGTTCCGGTAGTAGCCCTGGAGCTAGTTGACGAACGGTTCTATCATCTGGATACCTGCTTTGTTCCTGTAAATGAAAATACCATAATGATATGCAAAGAAGCATTTAGCGCCGATGGATTGGCATGTATTAAAAAATTATTTAACAAAGTAATCGAAATACCAGTAGAAGAAGCTTCAGACTTCTTTTCATTAAATGCCCACTTAATCAATGATAAAGCAAGTGGGAAAAAAGTAGCAATACTTCAAAAAGGAAGTAAAAGAACCATTGAAGTCTTAAAGGATGCAGGTTATCAGGTAGAAGAAGTCGATACGTCAGAGTACATTAAATCAGGCGGCAGCGTTTTCTGTATGAAAATGATGTTGTATTAATTTTTAAAAGAAGGAGGATCAATGCAAAATGAAGTGGCTGTTTCAACGAATATTAAGGTTGCCTCGGAAATTGGCGAACTTAGAAAAGTATTGGTTCATCGTCCGGATGAAGGGATAGAAAAAGTAACTCCTGCGCGAGCATTGGATTTACTCTATGAAGATATCGTGTATCTGCCCAAAATGAAGGAAGAGCATGACTTTTATACTGCTGCCCTGGCTTGTTTTGTTGGAAAAGAAAACGTTTATGAAGTTCAAACTTTGCTGGCAGAAACTGTATCGGATGCTACCGCCAGAGCTGAAATAATTGATGCTGTCAGCAAACATGAAAATACTGACCCTGAAATATTAAAAGACCTTTCTGCAGAATGGCTGGCTCGAACGCTTATCACAGGAATTTTGCCTGACAAATCCATTATTTTCAATCCCCTGCCGAATCTGATCTTTACCAGAGATATTGGTGTAGTTATTAATGACCATTTACTTACAGCCATTGCCTGTAAAGAAGCCAGAAGCAGAGAAACTATACTTTGCCGTAACATATTTAATTATCACCCATTGTTCTCAACCCTGGCAGCATCAGGAAGAATCATTGATTTGTCAAAAACGAACACTGCCCTCTCTATTGAAGGAGGAGATGTTATGATGTTTGGCGAAAATCATTTGATAATTGCGAGTAGCGAGCGTACAAGTCAGGAGGCGATTTTTGAATTAAGTGAAATTCTTTTTCAAAAAAATGTAGTAACACAAATCAGCCATGTAGCCCTGCCAAAAGACAGGTATTGCATGCATTTGGATACTATTTTTACAAGGATAAGCAACAAAGAATGTGTTGCCTTTGAACCCTTGATCATAAAAGAAAAAAGAATGCCTGCTTATCATCACAGTGGGTTGGGCAATAAACCAGAGCAATACCCCTCACTAGGAAAACTATTAGAGAACATATATCAGGGAATGGATTTTATTCTTTGCGGCAATGGAGTGTTCCCTTATGATGAAAGAGAACAATGGACAGACGGTTGTAATTTATTTGCTGTAAAAGATGGAGTAGCATTTACATACGACAGAAATGTTAAAACTAATAAAGCATTGCAGGAAAAAGGTTATTCAATTATAGAAGCTGCCGAATTTATTTGGTCATGTAAAAAAGGAATTACAAATCCGGAAGGGCTTCAGAAAACGATTATCACCATTCCCTCCAGTGAACTATCACGTGCGCGGGGAGGTACTCACTGCATGACCATGCCTTTATTACGAAAGAGTTAATGAATTTTTAAAATTTTTGATTGAGGAACTTATAGATCTTTAATTCTGTTTGAATATCAAGCGTAATTTGTTTTCATATCCTTTGTAAGAGAGAGAATCCTATAGCCAGTGCTACGGTTATAGGATTTTTCTTTTATACAGGTATTATTCTCTTAAAAAAATCCCTAACCCTTTAACTACTCAGCATTTTAGAGACTCTTACAACTTTTTCATAACCCAGTGTAACCTTCCTAAAGTATTCCCGTTCAAATACTCAGGCATAATTTGTTTTCATATTCTTTTGTGAGGATCCTATGAACCTTCCCCTGGTCATAGGATTTCTTTTTTTATAGCATCACCATTTTCCAGGTTACTTTCTTGCTATCAGACGACTCGACAACCAGATACTATACTTCTAACTTATTGCTCAAAAACTTTTAACTTTCTTTGCAACCTTTGAAATTCATTTCCGTTCAAATACTCAGGCATAATTTGTTTTCATATTCTTTTGTTGAGGATCCTATGAACCTTCCCCTGGTCATAGGATTTCTTTTTTAGGCAAAACCAGACTCTGAACATTCAAAATACCTTATATTAAAATTCTAATTTTTATTAAATGTCCAGAATTTTCCGATACTGCTCATTGTTTATTAGTTTTGTAAATCAATCTGAATTAGAGTTTGAAGCCAAAAGAATTATTGCGGATCTATGAAGAAGATGGTTTGATAAGAACCATCAGTGAAAAACTTCAACATTCTCCAACCAAAAATTTCCAGTTTAAAGGGCTAACCGGGAGTCTTGATGCTGTATTAGCAGGAGCAATAGTAAACCTGTATAACAAGACTCATATTTTTGTTTTGCATGACAAGGAAGAAGCTGCCTATTTTCTGAATGACCTGCAAAATCTTTTGTCCGGGAAAGAAATATTATTTTTTCCTACCTCTTATAAAAGGCCCTACAAATTTGAAGAAATTGAAAATGCTAATGTTCTGTCAAGAGCGGAAACTTTAAACAGGGTCAGCAACAAAAAGGAAAATCACCTGATCGTTACTTATCCTGAAGCGCTAAATGAAAAAGTAATAAATAAAAGATCACTCTTGGAAAATACTTTTTCAGGTAAAATCGGGGAAAAGGTAGATATCGCTTTTCTTACCGAATTACTTAGCAATTATGATTTTGAAAAAACGGACTTTGTTTATGAAGCAGGCCAGTTTGCAGTAAGAGGGGGAATTGTAGACATATTTTCATTTTCGAATGACTATCCATACCGTATCGAATTTTTCGGAGATGAGATAGAAAGTATCCGTACCTTCAATCCAGATACTCAACTATCGGTTGAAACTAAACAGGAGTTTTCAATCATTCCGGATGTTCAGACAAAACTGCTTCAGGAAACAAGAGAATCGTTTTTCTCCTTTATCCCTTCAGATTCCGTCCTTTGGTTTAAGGATATTGACTACACCGCAG
>DATCKK010000422.1:0-4965 GCA_036562325.1 Cytophagaceae bacterium
ATGTGAAGGTGAAAGCGTTACGTATACAGTGACTTCTGAAAACGAGGGAGCCGCGCCAGTTTACCAATGGTTTATTAATGGAAATCCTGCCGGAGGAAATACATCTGTCTTTACGACCTCTTCACTTGCAAACGGAGATATTGTAAGTTGTCAGCTTACTTCCAGTGAATCTTGTGTGACTTCGGCAACGGTTATGTCCAATTCTATTGTAACTGTAGTTAATAATAAAGTTACTCCGGAAGTGTCCATAACAGCAAATGGCCCAACTACCGTTTGTCAGGGAACTCCTGTTAATTTTACAGCCAGTGCTTTGAATGGAGGAAGTGCTCCGACTTATCAATGGTTGGTGAATGGAACCCCTGTTGGATCAGGAGAAACCTATAGCACTAGCTCACTGGTTACCGGAGATGTTGTGTCTTGTATGCTTACATCTAATGCTTCCTGTGTTACTACCACCACAGCTGCTTCCAATCAAATTGCCGTAACAGTAAATAGTGCGATTATACCTCAGATATCCATAGCCATTACTAGTGGTGCTAATTCGATTTGTGAAGGAACCAACGTAACCTTTACGGCTACAGCAACCCATGGAGGTACAACACCGGTTTATCAGTGGAAGGTAAATGGAAACAATGTCGGAACTGGAGCGACTTTTGCGATCAGTACTTTAAAGGATAATGATGTTATTACCTGTGAACTCACTTCTTCACTGGAGTGTGCCACTCAATCTACGGTTGTTTCTAACAGCATAATAATGAGTGTAGATAAGTTAATTGTGGCCAATGCCGGAAATGACCAGACTGTAACAGCTAATTATACCACACTTTCTGCGGTGATTTCAACTGGTACAGGTACCTGGTCGGTAGTAAGTGGTACGGGAACATTTTCTTCTGTAAACAATCCGTCTGCCAATGTATCGGGTTTAAGCCAGGGGCAAAATATATTTAAATGGACTGTGCAGAACGGCTTGTGTACTTCGGAAGATGAGGTAGTTATCAATTATACAGGAAGTCAGGGATTGACTATGTCCGGCCCGACAGAAGTAGAAGCAAATTATACCTATACGTTCTCTGTTCCTGCTTTAGCCGGAGCTACTTATGTTTGGACTGTACCTGATGGAGCTGTTATAATCTTTGGAGAGAATACCAATATTATACATGTGATCTTTACGGCTCACTCTTCAGGACAAGTAACATGTATACGAAATAGTTCTGAGACTGCGGTAAAAACGGTTACTGTAAAAACTACAACACCTACAGGTATCGCAGGAGCTGAAGGCCTGATGGAAGTATATCCGAATCCATTTGTAGATGCTACTACTTTATACTTGCATAATGCAGGAAACAGGATAATCATCCAGGTAACAGATCTAAATGGAGTGTTGGTAAAGGAACTGATTACCACAGAAAGTGAAGTGACTATATCCGATGATTTAACGGCAGGTATTTACTTCGTACATATTATTGATAATGCTAATATTCAAAGAAAACCAGTCCGGTTAATAAAACTTAAATAACACACCTGTTTTTTACTTGTTTTTGAAAAAGGGCCTCCATCTGGAGGCTTTTTTTATGCTTGTTTTACAGCTAAAATTGTGATAATAAAAATAACTTTATTACTCAGGCTAGAGTATAATAAGTGATGAAGGGAAGCTTCTTTTTAAATCTTTAATAACTTATAATGAATATATGGTGCCAAAGTCTGAGAAATATTGGAAAACCGATTCTTCCACTTTTGTTCATAATGAATTTAGTAATGACTCTGATAACCTTATAAACTAAAATTAGTAGAAATCTTAAAAACAAAGTTATCTTCAAAGGCAGGTAGAGAATATGGTCCATAACGAACAAAAATACCAGCTCCCAAGCCCGTTTTTAATCCTGCAATATTAACAACCAGAACATTATCCATAAATGCTCCGGATTCGAAAAAACCTTTTTCCATGGTTTTAAACTCTAAACCTCTATGAAATTCCGGATTCGATAATTTCCCAAATCCGATATTGTGTAAAATAATTAATGAAGGCCTGTATCTTGGGTTTTTAAAATGCAATCTTCCAAAACTATGAGAGATAAATAGCGCGCAATATTTATCCGATAAAAACTCATTATAGGCCATTGTTTCGAAGCTATTGTGAACTACTACTGAAAAAGGCTTATAACTTCCCTTGCCATTGTTTAACTTCATATATGGTGCATTACCTGTAATGCTTCCTGCGGCTAGCTGAATTCCGGATACTCCCAACTCATGTATTCTAAAAGTTTTTTCAACTTTAATATCTATCTTGTTATAAGCATAGTCGCCTAATAAGCCGTCCAATCCCTTAATGTAATTCAAGTAAAGTATAGGGTATTTATTAATTCTTTTTTTTCTGTCTGCAGCAAGTTCAATGATCTGTTCACCGAAGGCAAAGCGCAGGCCGGCTCCAAACTCAGAAAAGTTAAAAGTAGAATTAATAGTATCTTTAAAATAATAGGTGTATGTAGGAGTACTTTTAGAAAGAGAATGGAATATAGCCACATCGAGGTATTTTAAAGGATGAACGGTTAATGAGTTTTCGATGCTGCTGGTTCTGTCCATTATTCTTAAAAGATACTTTCTTAAAACCTCACTGGAGTATTGAAAATTATCAAATTTAAATTCCGCTGCACCTGATTCTGTCAGATCATGTTTTACAGAGGCATGGTAAGTTAACCGGGTAACAGGTTCGATCAGATAATTAAATTTTACACCACCTTTTATTTTTTGGTCTCTTATTCCATAGCCGGCAAAAGCACCTATGGAATATCTTTCAGAAAACAGGTTGTTGGTGCGAAATCCTAATCCCAATCTTAATTCTTCAACTTCGTTGACATTAAATAATTTATTCAACTCAAAGGTTAAAAACTTAAATGGTACGTCTCCATAATAAATTTTTTCACCTAGTTTCAGTACCTTTTCCAGATAGCGGTTTTTATCAATATCATTATAATAAAGATAGGTGTTGGAATCCTTAGCAGTCAGCGGTGTTATCCTTTGTTGTTCCCAATAGTTTTCCTCTCTTTCCTCTGCATGTTCATCAAAAGATAATATGGTTTCCGTAAATTGTTTTTTATCATAATAAGCATTGGGTTCAACATTATTCAGGTAAGTATCTCCGGTAACGGTCAACCGGAATTCCTTATGTCCATATTGAATAAATGAAGCGACAGTTTGAGTGCGCTCCGGAAGCCAAAAGTCCGGTTTATATTCTTTAAAAGATTGGGCAACGTGCATGTGGAGCTTAGCTCCCTGAGCAGGGCTTACATGAAGAAATTGTACGGCAAGGTTTCGGCAATTTAAATATAAAAAGCCCTTCAGCCCGTTGAAAGTCTCGCCAGGCCTTGGATTAAAGCTGATGATAAATAAAGTATCGTTGTTTAATGAAATAGTATCTATAACTTGAAAGGCATATCTCTTGAAGATTCTTTTTTCAGCCAGAGGAGAAATGTATTCAACACCACCAACATTGACATAATCTTTATATATGGAAAAAGCCTGGACCTGGCTGGATTCAATAAACAGAGAGGGGACTGTTATTCCTGAAGATTTTACCCCTTCTATTATTTCTGTTTGATTAAACCGGTTTTTATATTTTCTGTTGGTAACGGATTCAACGATTAATAAATGCTGATCGCTGTCTATGTTTTTATAATATAGTCCCAGTAAGTTAAAAGCTTTTTTTAAGATTTTGTTGGTGTGAGCTACATTGTCCTGACTAAAGGTAAACTTATTATAGGTAGTATAACCCAGGGAACTATAGTTTTCAGGGTTGTTGATATACTTATTTTTAACTACCCTGTTCATTATCTCTTTCCCTTCTAGGGAAGAAGAATCAAGCAAAGGGAAGAAATGGTTTTGCACCAGTTCTATGGTAATTGTTGTATCCGAAACGGCGATAGCGGATGAATCATATAAGTAGTGGTAGGCGGAAATATCAGTAATAGCGGAAGCAGTTTCTATCCGAAACTTACCTTCAATATCAGTTAAGTATAATTGGTCTCTATGGTTGGTTTGGAGTTTTACAAAAGGAATAGGGATTTTACTTTTACTGTCTATAACTTTACCCGTTAGCAGATGCACTTGTGCAGATGTCAGGATAGGAAAGTAAAGCAGAGTAGTGATAAGTATAAAAGTGAATAATCCTGATCGCCGCATCTTAACTTAATCTCTTAAAAGATTTTCTAATCGTATTAATGCTTTTAGATTGTTTTCTTCAAGTATAGTTCTTTCAATGCTTTCTTTCTCTCTTGTAGTAAGGTGCCAGCTTAAAGCAGCACGTGCTGTTTTTTCTTTGTCTGCCACATCTTTCACATTAATCTTTTTTCTTTTTAGTTTTTCCCAGCTTTCAGGTTCAGGAATGTATTCAAACTCAATTACATCCAGGTTGTTTTTAAACCATGACTGGGCATATTCCAGTAAAAAGTCATTATTGAAGTCCTGAAGATAATCCCAATTATTGTAAAGGCTTCCAATTGGTGCAAAGATTTTCTGAAAGATGGATGGCTCCGATTTCTTTTGAATCTCCCGGTTTTTCTCTGAGTCTCTTATGTTCACAAAAACTACCCCGCTGGTATTTTCTTCAATCCAGTTCTTAAATACAAAAAGGAATTTGATGGCATCTCTGATTCCGAAGTTATCTGAAAGGCCGGCATCCATAATTTCCATGGCAGGAGAACTTGGTAGCTCTACATTAGGAGTAATGTATGGGAAGGTGGCACTCATCCGCAAGGCACTTAAGAAGTGTAAGTTCTCAGAATCCTGTTCTTCAAAAAATCTTAAAAACTCAATCCCTTTTGTTTTTTGAGGAAACGACTTGCCTTCATAAACGGTAGGAGTCGTCATATAAGAAATATTCTGAGAAGATATAAATAATTTCCTTCCGTCATTTATAACCGTAGGGGAGGCAATCAAAATAGGAATCAAACCTTTTTGTTCAGGTTCTTT
>DATCKK010000463.1:0-2127 GCA_036562325.1 Cytophagaceae bacterium
GGTCAGGATTATGCGTTTGAATGACTACTTTACCCTTTTTTTCTCTTCTTCCTGCGCGCCCGCTTACTTGAGTAATCATCTGGAAAGCTCTTTCATAACTTCTGAAGTCAGGGAAGTGAATCATGCGGTCTGCATCGAAAATAGCTACCGTACTTACCCTTCCAAAGTCCAACCCCTTACTGATCATCTGAGTGCCAACCAGTATATTGGTTTCTCCTTTTTCAAATTCGTTGATTATGTTTTCGTAACTGCTCTTTCTGCGTGTAGTATCAAGGTCCATCCGTTGAATACGTCCGTTCGGAATGAATAATTTTAACTCATCTTCAATCTTTTCGGTGCCAGCACCGGATGTTTTTACTTTTACGGAACCACAAGCTACACAGCCGGATGGAACACTTTCTTTATGTCCGCAATAGTGGCAGCGCATCTCGGCTCCAAATAAGTGATACGTGAGACTTACAGAACAGTTCTGGCATTTTTGGATATGTCCGCAATCTTCGCAAACAAGAAATGGCGCATAGCCTCTACGGTTTTGAAATACAATAGCTTGCTCATTGTTTTGAATGCATGTTTCCAGCGATTGCAGCAGTTGGTTGGAGAAGTCATTGCGCATTCTCCTGTTTTTTCTTTCAACTCTTAAATCAATTAATTCAATATCCGGAAGTTGTGAGTTGCCATATCTTTTCAACAAACTCACCAGGCCCCATTTGCCTTCCTTTGCGTTATAATAACTTTCTATAGAAGGTGTAGCAGAGCCCAAGACAGCTTTCGCATTATGCAGCCGTGCCAGCATAAGGGCTGTATCACGTGCATGATATCTTGGAGCAGGGTCATATTGTTTATAAGATGTTTCATGCTCTTCATCGATAATCACCAGGCCAAGATTATCGAATGGTAAAAATATCGAAGACCTCACGCCAATAATAAAAGAAAACTTTCCTTCCAATAAGCCATTCCACACTTCTACACGTTCATTGTCGGAAAACTTAGAGTGATAGACCCCCATTTTATTTCCAAATACCTTAGCCAGTCTTTTAACTATTTGCGTGGTTAAAGCTATTTCCGGAAGAAGTAACAATGCCTGGTTTCCTCCTTCCAGTGCGTGTTTTATCAGGTGTATGTATATCTCTGTTTTACCGCTTCCTGTAATACCTCTGAACAGGCAAACATCCTTACTTTCTAATTCTTTCAATATCTGTTGGAAGGCAGTTTGTTGATTTTCCGTAAGAGTAGGTAATTCTTCTTCGGCTTCTGTGTCGGCGAATCTGGAGATGGTAACATCAAACTCTTCAAAAATTTTATTTTTAACAAGAGTGTTTAAAGACGAGGTAGATATATTCTTAAGCAGTAGAGTACTTTTGGTAATTCCGGTTCGGTTGAGGTCCGGATTTTTGTATACAGGAACCTCTTGTAAATATTTAAGCAGTACATCGGTCTGCTGAACTTTCTTTTCCAGTTGTTGAAAGACTTCTTCCAACTTTTTTTTGTTGTTCGCTATATCTGCGTTCAGGCGTATTTTGCGAATGGTTTTCGGAGAATACTTTTCTTTGATCTCTTCATATAAAATGATAGCATGTTTTTGAATCAATGATTTGATCAGCGGATATATATTCTTCGTGCCCAGAATCTTGATTAAATCGTTATAGCTAAGATTTTTACTTCTTAGTTCTGCGATCACCATTTCTTCTTTCTCACTTAGTTCAAGGCCATCCGAAATGAACTCAGGGTGAAGTTGTATTTGTGATTCGCTGGAGATCTTCATACCACTGGGAAGTCCTGCATTTAGCACTTCGCCCAAATGGCACATGTAATATTCAGAGATCCAGTCAAATAGTTTTAACTGGTAGGAATTTATGGATGGAACATCGTCTAATACTTCTAACAGATATTTCGCTTCATAAAGTGCCGGAGGCTGGTTATGTATATTGGCAACTATGGCAGTTAATACTCTCTTTTGCCCGAATTGAACTACTACTCTGGCGCCTGGTACAACTTTTTCCTCCATCTCTCTGCTTACCCTGTATGTGTACATTTTGGGTAAAGGTAAAGGAAGGATGACATCTGCAAACACAGTGCTTCTTTCTTCAAAAAATAAATCTTGGTTCAATGCCAGGAGAACTTTACTTG
>DATCKK010000098.1:0-12828 GCA_036562325.1 Cytophagaceae bacterium
GGGTACAGGCCGGAGTTAACGAAAAAAACGAAATAGTTTATGTTGCTTATGCGAACAAGGTAAATGCAGGTTACTGTACTCCTGACAAGATAATGAATCAATGGTACTTTGGACAAAATGCCGGAATCGATTTTAACTCCGGAGGCCCTATAGTCATTAATAATAGTAACATTGATGCTATAAACGGAGCGGCTAGTATTGCAGATACTTCAGGGAATATCCTTTTTTATACCAATGGAATGCATGTATGGAATAAGAATGGTATCATATCTCCTAACTCTTTCAATATTGGGGAAAGCGCAGGATATACCCAAAACTCCCTTATTATACCGATAGGTTATGATTTTAAAGAGTTTTTGATTTTTACCAATGGTACAGGTGGTATTAAATACAGCCAGTATAATATGGATTTAAATGGCGGTGCAGGAGATGTGGGAAGTTTAAAAAATGTATTACTGGTAAAGGATGTTACCGAGAAAATGGCAGGTGTTTCTGATGGAAAGGGCAATGTATGGGTAGTGACCCATGATAATAATAATAGATTCCTCGCCTATAAAGTAGATAACTTGGGAAATGTCAGTACAAGTCCGATAATTTCTGAGGTCGGTTCTACCCATACTTCACCTAAAGGTTATCTTAAATTTTCACAGGACGGCACCAAAGCGGCATTGGCGCTGTCAGGGCAAAATGTGGTGGAGATTTTTGATTTTGATCCCGCTACCGGTAAATTTTCTAATCCTGTAATCATAACTAATGTTTCTCAACCTTATGGCCTGGAATTTTCTTCTGATAAGAGCAAATTATATATCGGAGGCGAAAGCGGAGGTTTGTATCAATATGATATTACTTCAGGTGTACAATCGGTTATAGAAAGTTCAAAAATTGTATTAAGTCAGGAGCCTTCTACTTATTATACTTCTTTGCTTATGGGGCCTGATGGAAAAATCTATGTTGGGCTTGATAAAGCAGGTGTCAATTTTTTAGGAGTGATCAACGACCCCAATACGGGTGGTATTGCCAATTATGATCATAAGGCGGTTGATCTTGGCAGTGGTGCGAGTCTGTATAGTCTTCCCAATCAAGTGGCCAATTATTCCCTTACCTATGATTTTACTTATGAAGATACATGTTCCAATATTCCGACCAAATTCAAAGGGATAGGCATAGGTGATACTTCTCAATGGAAATGGGAGTTTTTGGAAAATAATATTGTAGTTAGTACCCAAACCGGGGCCAATCCTCAATACCAATTCAGCTCTTTGGGGCAACATAAAGTACGCTTTATTTATGAGACACCTTGTGGAAAAGATACTATAGAAAAAGAGATAACCATTAATCAGCCTCCTACCATAGCAGATATTAAGGATACCGTTATCTGTGTCAAGCCTCCTATTGAGTTTGATAGTAAACCAGAAGCCGGTATAACTAAATTTTTATGGTCCAATGGAGAAGATACAAACCCTGGAACTATTGAAGCTTCCGGATATTATTGGGTAAGGCATTACAAGGATGGATGTTATGCGGTCGATACTTTTAAAGTACACTTTTATGGTATTGGCGATAAAGGTAATGAAAACTGGTATTTTGGAAACGGAGGAGGGTTAAACTTTAAAAATGATCCTCCGGAAGCCTTGTCCGGTGGCCAGTTAAATTCAGCGGAAGGTGCAGCTACCATCTCCGATCCTTCGGGAAACTTATTATTTTATACAGATGGCGTAACTGTATATGATAAGGACGGAAATGTTATGGAGAATGGTATTGGGCTGGAAGGTGCTGATACATCGGCTCAGTCTGCTTTAATAGTACCACACCCAAAAGCGCAGAATATCTTTTATGTATTTACTACTTCACCTAACGGCAACTTTAGCTATTCGGTAGTAGATATGTCGGAGAATGGCGGTAAGGGAAAGGTAATTGAAAAAAATAAAACCTTGTTTTCTCCCTCTACTGAAAAGTTAGCTGGATTGAATAATGATTATACCGAATTTTGGGTGCTAGGACATGAGGCAGGAACGGATAGGTTTTATGCTTACAAAATAGACATGCAAGGGTTTAAATCTACACCTGTAATTAGCAATATAGGTTCCATTCATAATTCAACTGAAGGCGCTATAAAATTTTCCGGAGACGGGAGTAAAGTAGCTGTAGCTGTACCGGATGGGGCTAATGGATATGTTGAAATTTTTGATTTTAATAAAGAGACGGGAACATTGAGTAATCCGGTAAAAATTACCAATATGACTAATCCATACAGTTTAGAGTTTTCGGAAGATAACAGCTATCTGTATGTGAGTACCGGTGAAGAAGGCGATTTATTTCAATACAATATTACGAGTAATACTGCTCAGACCATTATGGATTCAAGGGTTCAGTTAAACCCGGATACCTTGCAGCCTGTAGGAGCGTTGCAGGTTGGCCCTGATGGAAAGATCTATGTGTCTCAACCAGGAAAGACTTCGGTAGGGGTAATTAATGAGCCGGAAGCGGACTCTACTGCGGCCGGATTTGACCCTAACGGGGTTGCATTAAGTGGTGGACAGACTACATTCGGATTACCTAACTTTTTGGCTAACCACTTTAAAAGTTCCAGTTATGGAATTACTCATACCGGGACTTGTGTAGGGGAGACTACAACCTTTATGGCATTTGCTCCGGATACAATTCTAAGCTGGACCTGGAAACTGGTAACAATACCTGAGTATAAAAACACAGTAAAATCATTGCAGGATTCTGCACAGGCAAATTATTCAGTGGGGACCTTTCATATAGAAGTAATCTTGGAAAGACAATGTAAACCGGATACTGTTTTAAAAGATTCCGTTACCATTAATCCGTATCCGACTAATCCTTTTACTGTTCCCAACACCAGTTGTGATGGATCCCCTGTAAACCTTAATGCACAGAACCCCGATGCTGATTATTTTTGGATAACAGGAGAGGTGAGTCAGACGATACAGGTTGATACTTCCGGTGCTTACGATGTATTTGTGTCTTATGGAGGGTGTTCCGATGTATTCACTGCCTATGTTACTATTATAGATCCGGATAAACCGGCCGACCTGGGCCCTGATCAGACACCTTGTATAGGTGATTCGGTTTTGTTAAATCCGGGTAGCTATTTTAATGCGATATATCAATGGAGCAATGGAAGTACAGATAGTATTTTGTATGTGAAGTCCAGTGGTAATTATCATGTGAGGATTGTTGTTAATAATAATTGCCCGCCTTTGGAAGATGATGTAGTTATTAATTTTGTTGCTCCTCCTGTGGTAAATCTTGGTATGGATCAAACTTTATGTAGTGGTGAAACATTAACGCTTACAGCAGGTACAGATAATTCTTTAAAGTATCTTTGGTCTACAGGAGATACGGATTCGGTTATATCAGTCAATAATTCCGGGACTTATTCTGTAAAAGTAAATAAGACCGACAACTGTGAAAAGAGCGATACTATTGTAATCGTGGTAGTTCCCAGCCCCACGGTGGATCTGCCTGATCAGGAGATATTATGTGAAGATGAAGGAAGTAGTATTTCTTTGATGCCGGTTGTTACTGCAGGTGCTAACTATCAGTGGAGTACGGGCGAAACATCGCAATCAATAGATGTTACTAAAGCCGGAGTTTATTTATTAACTGTCACAGCTAATAATTTATGTACGGCTTCCGATAGTGTTACCGTACTAAATATTTGTGAACCTAAATTATTTATCCCCAATGCCTTCACTCCCAATGGTGATGGTAATAATGACCGCTTTACTTTATTTGGCTCAAACCTTTTAAGCTTTGACTTTAAGATATTCAACCAGTGGGGAGAGGTAGTGTTTGTTACCAATCGACTGGATGAAAGTTGGGACGGAACCTACAGAGGAAAGCCGGTTCCTGATGGAGCTTATGCGTGGAGAGTAGAGTATACCGGAAATACCGTGGAGGGGGTCAAACGATTTGTAGATACAGGAGATGTGAGTGTATTGAGATAGATTGAAATTATAAAAGATGATAACAAGGTGTCTTAAATTTAAAGTGCCTTGTTATTTTTATTTAGCCTGTATATATCATGTGGTAAATATTGTTTTATACAGCTACTTCAAAAAAGCTGTCACTTGCTCTTTCATAAATTAGTCCTTTTAATCGGATTTCATTTTTCTGTATCTTGTTATTTAATGCATCTATTTCTTTGATGGCGTGAGCCTGATGTTGAATGTTTAATTCAGCCAGTTTGTATGCTTTTTTATAGGCATGGCTTTCGGATGTTATTTCTAATACGCCACTAAGATGTATGATTTTTAAAATTTCTTCTGCTTTAGTTTGAAAACCCTTTTCGTTACAAATGACTGACTGAATAAACCTGCAGGAGCAGTCATTGACAATGATTATCTCTTCTATGTTGTGAAGTTTTATAAACTCTGTAATGGTTTCAAGATAATTTTCATCACTTAAATTAAACACGGAGCCAAGAGCTGTAAGGAAATAAGATTCTCCTTTGAAGTGTTGCTGGATGGGGTTTTCAATACAACAATCCGGACAAATAAGAAATAAACTGGCCCTTTTCATATATTTTCAATATTGAACATAGTTCTTGCTTAAGTATATTGAATGACTCTGAAGAAAAACTGGCTCAATTCTGAAGAAAATCTGAAGTTTGAAAGGCTAAACTTAGTTTCAAGAATAGATTGAAGAATTTTTAAAAAGTTATATGGAGGCTATGATATGAGTTTTCATGATGATATTGAACGGTATAGCCGAAACTGTCGCATATCTTTTTAACAATTGCTAATCCCAGTCCTATCGATTGCGGATTGTCAGAATCTTTTTTAAACCGTCCGAACATAGTTTCAGACGAAACTGATAAAGCTTTGCCGGTATTCTCGATAGAGAAATGAGAGGAAGTGGCATATATGTTTATCTCTCCGCCAAATAAATTGTGCTTTATAGCATTGCTGATGAGGTTGGAAAATAATATGTCTGTTAAAATGGCATTTGCATTAATAGAAGCGTTTTCATTTATATTGATAGTTACCTTTAGTTCTTTTTCCTGAATCTGGTCACTAAATTCCTGAAGCAGTCGGGTAATTATGTTTTTGATAATAATTGTTTCAGTTTGCACAAACTGCCTGTTGTCAATTTTACTTAACAGATTTAGTCCTTTATTTAAACTTGTCAATTTCCGGACAGAAGCATATATGGCCCGGACTGCTTCCATGTCTTCCTCCTTTAAATTGGCTGATTGTATAAGCAGGTCCAGTTTGTTTTTTATGACTGCTAACGGTGTTTGTAACTCATGGCTTGCGTTTTCATTGAATTCCTTTTGAGCGAGAAAGTCATTATATATTCTGGAAGTCATTTTCTCAACGCTTAAGCTTAGTTCATTAAACTCCTGAATATTTGAATGTTGATAGGGGATGTTTTTACTTTTATTCAAATCATAATTTCTTAACAATTGAAGTAAATGGTAAAATGGCTCCCAAAGTTTTTTAATTATTAATTGATTAATTAAGAATACCCCTGTTAATACAAATAAAAACATTATGATGACTATAGGGAACAATCCTTTTAACAGAGTTTCTGCTTCCTGCAGTGAGTGTCTTATCGTAATCTGATAGTACCCATTGTTATAAGTAAAGTTGCTTTTTAATTGACGGTAGTCTATTTCTTCTTGCAACTCCTGATCAAACATTGGTACAATTTTGTACTCATCTTTTTCATTGGAATAAGACGGTAGCTTGTGTATAATGACGTTTTTACTGGGGATTAACTCTTCAATTTCCCGCTCATACATCAGGTTGTTCACAATTTGGTCACGTTCCTGGCGAAGTCCTTCATCTATACTATCCAACAGCACCATCCGGATGAGAAAATAAAAAAGTGTGGCGCCGATAATAAATATAATCAGTATATAGGCAAGATAGTAAAGCGTGGTTTTTTGAATTAGTTTCACGAGTTAAGAAATTTATAACCTATACCATATACACTGGAAATATAATCTTTGGAACCGTACTGCATCATTTTTTTGCGCAGATTTTTAATATGAGTATAAATAAAATCAAAGGAATCAGCCTGGTCTATATAGTCACCCCATAGGTGCTCTGCAATAGAATCTTTAGAAACTACTCGGCCTTTATTGGAAAGGAAAAACAAGAGAAGGTCGTATTCTTTGGCTGTCAATACAACCGGAGTATCAAAGATGTAAACTTCCCTGCTGTCCGGTAATACTTTTATTTCATTGAAAATAATTTCGTTATTTCCCTTAAAGTGCCTCCTTCTGATAATTGATTTTATTCTTGCATTTAGTTCTGGAAGATGGAATGGTTTGGTCAGGTAATCATCGGCTCCTATTTCCAGGCCCGTTAGCTTATCTTCAAGAGCATTACGTGCAGAAATGATAATGATACCTGCTTCGGATGATGTTTTTTTAAACTCACGAATTAAATCCAGGCCTGTACCTCCGGGTAAATTTATATCTATGACAAGGCAATCGTATTTATAAGCAGCCAGTTTTTCTTTAGCCTCATCAAAAGTACTTGCTGATTCACATAAATATCCTTCGTGGGCAAGATAACTTACTATTGATTTTCTTAACTCCTTTTCATCCTCAATTACCAGAATTTTCATACCTTATTATTGCCTTATTTAAATTTTCAAATAACCCATTTGTCCCAAATAAGGGCTATTGTTTTTTTAATAACTGGAATTTACTATAAAAACAAAAAAACTCCTAACATTACCTGATTAGGAGATATTTATTCCAGTTTTAAGTAATGTTTCTTAAATATGGAGTTTCATTTTTAGAAGGAATAAATATAGCGTCTGTAAGTCCCTTTCCAAAATTGATCAGGTCTAGTATTTCTTCCGGAGTTAACAGGCGGTCTGCTTTATGGATGATTAATTCATCTCCGAGGCATTCAATGGTATAGATAGGATTTTGTTCTAAAAACCGAATCAGTACGCTGTTGAAAAGCCTGCGGATTTCTTTTTCATTATTTCCTGATAATTGATATTTTTCAGAAAAGTCCGGATGTTCTTTAAAGTCTATATCTCCATGAAATGCCTTATTCAGCAATTTGTCCCAGATGTCTTCTTTGGTTAGGTTAAAAACGGGTAACTGTTGGGGAAATCCGGTAATAGAAAGAACCGTAGTTTGATACATTCCTGCTTTCATGTTTCCTCCTTCCAGAATTGATAAGTCAGAGACGGTATACTTATATTCATCAATAGTACCTGTAATCACATTGGCTTCATATTTTACTCTGGAGTAAGAAAGGTTATACTTGCCAAATTTACTTTTAACAGAACTTGATTCAATAAAATCAAACTTTAACAGCCTTGCAGTTTTTAATAATTGTTTTGCTCTGGATTCAATGGCTTTTACATTTCCTGTGTTAGTTACCAGTGTCCGATAGGAAAGCGGATGACTTGATTTAGGGGTTAGATTTTCAAGTCCCTGTATATATACTTTCCCTCCGTTTCTTTCATAGTCTTCTCCATAATGGTGGAGATGCTCCATAACTGTATGGTCTATAAGTTTTACATCTGAGAAATCTATTACTATATTAATTCCTTGGGGAATCGTATCCAGTTTATTTTTTAGTCCGAGAAAGTTTGAAAAGATAGCTGCCTCTTTTACTTCTATTTTAAACCTCTTATCGCCATCCTGTATAACTTTGGTACGGCATTTAAATAGAGAAGATAGCCTAGCTCCTGAATAAAGGTGCATAATTAATTTTAATGCTATTCCGGAAAAGATTCCAATAATTAGGTCAGTAGCAAGTGTTACAATAAAAGTAGTTACAAATATGGCTAATTGTTCTTTGCCTACCTTATAGGTTTCTGCAAATACTTTTGGACTGGCCAGTCGGTAACCGGTAAAAATAAGCATAGCGCCCAGTGCTGACATTGGAATCATATTTATGTATCTGACAGCAAATAATATCGCTAATAGCAGAAACATTCCGTGGAAAAAGTTTGACCATTTGGTTCGTGCGCCATTATTGATGTTGGCAGAACTTCTGACGATTTCAGAAATCATTGGTAAGGCGCCAAGGAACCCGCAAAGGGTGTTCCCGATTCCTACAGCCAGCAAGTCTTTATCCAGATTAGATTTTCGTTTATAAGGATCAAGTATATCTACTGCTTTGGTACTTAATAATGACTCCAGGCTTCCTACCAGGGCGTACATCACTACCCAATATAAAGAAGTGCTGCTAAATATTTTACTAAAGTCAGGGAAGTGAATCATTTGGGATAGGTCGTCCGGTATAGCTATTAGTGCAGCCGGGCCAAGATTTAAATAATGGGCAAGAGGTATGGCTAATACTATTACCAACATGGGCGCCGGTATCTTCCGTATAATTGGCTTATTGATTAATGGTAAACAAAAAAGAATGATAAGACTTATAATTCCAATGATGCCAATTTTTACATCCATATTTATAATAATGGAAGGTATTTCCATAATGGCTCCAATGGTATCTTTAGCATGAGGTTGTACACCAAATGCAACAGGTATCTGTTTTGCTACTATAATTACTCCAATGGCGGCAAGCATACCATGCACGGCAGAAGATGGAAAAAAGTCACCAAGCTTTCCTGAACGGAATATTCCAAATAAGATCTGGACAATACCGGAGACTACTACCACGGCTAAGGCTTTTTCATATCCAAGTTCCTGTACACTTCCTGCAACGATGACTATCATGCCTGCTGCAGGGCCTTTAATAGTTATATGGGAGCCATGAAAAAATGTAACCAGGATGCCTCCAATGATAGCAGTGATAATTCCGGAAGTAATAGGGAACTGGCTCGCTTTGGCAATGCCGAGGCATAACGGAAGAGCAATCAAAAATACAAAGAATCCCGACATTAAGTCTTCTTTCCAGTTTTGGATTAGCCCTTTTAACCCGGTTTCAGGAATTTGCATTGCGTTTTTATACATATTTTTAATGATTTATTCCATTGGAATTTATAGTTGTAATCTGAAATCAATCTGAAGATGTAATAGGCTTTCCTATCTTTAAGTATAATTGTTCTTTATGCCGCTCTATATTGGATGTCGTTATTGGATTTAGTGTAAGTGCCCAGAAAGACTCTTGAATAAATACGGATTATAGCTAATCCATTCAGAATAAAGCTAAGTGAAACAAGAAATGCTAATGCGACCTGATCTTCGTGAATATGACTAAACAGTACATCTTCTCCTATAAAAGTAGGAGATATAGGAAATCCTGCTTCGCCAAGGCATGCAAGCAGAAAGAGGTTGGAAAGAATAGGGTGTTTATGACAATATCCATGAAATCGTTCCAGGCTAATATTGGATTCCAAAGATTTTAATCTTCTTAAACAAAAATATCCAAGTGCTCCACAAATAGTAACACCGCTTAAATATAATTCTATCTGATTGAAACTGAATTGTTCATTGAATCCAATAGCAAGTGCTATCCAAAAATGATTCATGATAACCAATATCCAGCTTAATAAAACATTTCTTCTTTCGCTGAATGATTTCAAAATCATTAATAATCCGATTATGGAAAAGGTGATTGGTAAAATGGTAAGTGGTGTTTTAGAAATTATTTGTTGATTGAAAAGTAAGTACAAGCCGATGCTGTATACAGGTATTAATACTATTAGTGTGTTGCTTAAGTTTATTAGTTTTAGTTTGTTGCCGGCCATTTTAAACGGTTTCCACAAATATCGGAACATGAAGTTGTCAAGGTTCCATTCCTTCAGGCTTAAGATATATAAAGTGTTTTCAATTCGTTTGGGTAAGGAGTCTTCGAATGTAAGTGGCCTGGGATTGAAATTATAAAATTGCTCACGGATCAGGTAGGTGACAACCGAAGGCGATACCAATAACTGATAGCTTCTTAGAAAGGCGTTGCCTGCGAAATGGATTAATGCGAGCGTTTCAAATCCTGCTGCTACTTCAATAAACATAATACCAATTTGAGCAATTGAAGAATAGGCAATCTGACTTTTTATAGAGGATTGAACTCTGGCTATTCCGGTTGTTATTATACTTGTTATTAATCCTGTAATGCCAATAAGGATCCGTATATATATCTGATGTTCCCAAAATGGAAAGGTTCTTAACAATAGAAATACCCCTAAGTGAACAGCCAGGGATCCGTAAAATATGGCACTTGAAGGAGTTGGCCCTTCCATGGCTCTTGGAAGCCAGAATGAAAATGGAAGCTGTGCTGATTTTACAGCGGCAGAGATCAATATCATCAGAGAAAGGAATATGCCAATGAAATTGTGTGTTAAAAGATGTTCATATACTAACTGATCATTGCTTAACTGAGTAAAAGTGATGTTTTCATTCCAGAAATGATGGCTTGCCCACATAGTTAGAATAATGCCGACATCTCCTAATCGATAGATAGAAAATACTTTTACCCCGTTTTTTACAGGTAAATATCTTTCCCTGTAAAACGCTATAAGCAGAAATGAAGAGATACCCAGGATTTCCCAACCAATGAAAAGCGTCTCCAAATTACCTGATAATATTACTAAATTATATCCCAGGTAAAAGAACAAGATAGTATTAAAGAAACGTTTATAGCCCACTTCTCTGTGCATGTAGGTTTTGCTATAAATGGTTACAAGAAATGTTATGATGCATCCTACAATTAGATAGACAGCAGAAATTGGGTCAAAATAGAAGTCAATATAAAACTTATAGTTTTTAGAGTTGAATAGTTCTATTTCTTTAATGTTTAGTGTTGGGTATCCGTAGACGGCCCACAGGATGATAAATGATGCAGAGGTCAGAAGTTGAATACCTGCTGTTGAATAGGCAACACCGGAGATTAAATGTTCATTTTTGTTTGATATAATCAAACTAATTAAAAGCCCAATAAAGGGTATGAGTATGAAAGCTTGAAGTACTGATTCCATTATTTTATGATAATAAATAAACAGGAATATTTTCTTTAGTAGATTCCAATATGGGTTCTATATAATCAATTTGCTGTACCTGGTCTCTAACGGTTTGATAGGGGATAAACCTGCCATTCTTAAATTGGTAATACTCATTCGTCTCAGGATGGATTACAATCAGATGAGCCCATTCATTTATAAACCATTCATAAGTTGATTCAGCTATTTGTATGGTTTTTAATACTACTTCAGGTAAGTGTTCAACAATAATTAGCAGCCGTATAGGGTCATGTATTTCAATCATTTGGGTAGGTAACCCTGCTCGTAGATCACCATCTGTGCCATTTGCCACACCCAAAAGCCCCATTACGTTATGAGGTAATTTAGTGCCTGCACCCAGTTTAAGATTATCAACTCTTGAAAAATAATATTCCAGATTAATACCACCACAAACCGGAGCTGCCGCTTTAAGTATGTTAAAAAGTGATTTTCCATCAGGGTCAATGTTGTAATCATAGGAATTCATAAATGCCCGGCGATCAAGGAATAGTTTTTGGGTTAACTGTCTTCTTCCTATTATGCACAAAGCATTGGTGGCGTGATTTAACTCCGGCCTTGGCTCAAATAATGATACAGATCTTTTAGCAATTTTTTCCTTTATTGTTTTTAGTGAATGTTTGGTATTGATAGAATCAAATCTTCTGGATCTTTCTTTGGCATTTTTGGCTAAAGCTGTATTAAATATCTTTTGATTTTTTTCATGCACTTCCTGGTTGATGAGGGATAATTGCTGTTCATCATAATACATGATTTCGTCCCGACAAGTATCGTGCAGGGTTCCGATGAATTGAGTTTCTTCAGGTATTATTATACCTATGTGGGTAAGCTCCTCTCTTACTTTAGGATGATTGGCCATAAATGCGAATACCCTCGCATTGACAGAGCCTGGCCTTCCTGAGCATGCACCACAGTCATAGGCAGCATAATAAGGATTATTCACACTGGAAGAGCCGTGTCCGATTACGTATACTATAGGGGCGAAATCTTTTACAAGGCCAATGCTTGTTAATACTGCTGCTACTCTCTGTGCCATCTCATCAACTGTAAATCCTATCTGGAGTCCATTCTCTTTATCCTGTGGATGTTTATTTTCTATAGTAAGTTCCGAATCTTTATCCATGTGATTAAAGGAATATGATGCAGCAGGAGTTATTGATGGATGAAAAATGCTTATGAATAATTTTAGGGCAGACCAAAATCCCAGAGTTTGGCTAATAAGCCATCCACCTATCAGGCCATGTGAATGTTTGGTGAAATGTGCGTCTCTTTGTCCTTTCTTGTTTTTTATATTAACTTCTTTAATAAGATAAGCCGGTGTGACATTATTGGGGCATTGTTTTGTATTGAATTTGCCATTGTGTGGCCTGAAATAAAATTCAACACCAAAAAATCCGGGAGTTGCATAAGTTTCACAATCAGGGTCAAGTTGTTCAAGATAATCTCTTAGTGATGTCTCTCTGTCGTCAATACAGAGTAAGGCTTGAAAACTCTTGGGATTTTTAGGCTTGTTTGTTCCTTTTTCAGATGATTTACTTTTGGTTCTTAGTCCTGCAAGCACTTCATCATAATAATTCCATTCATAAATCTCCTGCCATAATCTTATTACTTCATTATATTCTGTTTGATTGGTTTCCTTGAACAGGGCTACAGGAACTGTTTCCAGCGATGAGCTTAAGGCAGTCCATTGATTATTTAATTGATTATCCAGTGCATCTATTTCTAACAAAAGCTCGAATATAATAACATCATGCAACGTTATTTTTTTGACATCCAGTAATGATTCTGGTTGACTCTCTATAGTTGACACAATTCCTGACCATCCGGGATGTGCAAATTGCTGATCGAATAAATACTGTTCGTAATACTGTTCATTGCCTACAATAAGCTTAAGTA
>DATCKK010000672.1:0-4942 GCA_036562325.1 Cytophagaceae bacterium
ATATAGTTCTGCACCATCCTATCTAGTGAAAATCTGGATTCGAATAATTGCCTTACCCTGCTTCGGTCGATTTTGTCGATCTCCTTAATAGCACGAATTGTTTCATCCATAGACTCCACAATAAATCCACTTTCTCCATTATCTATAATCTCCGGCACACTTCCATTTTTCCAGGCAATCACCGGAGTTCCGCAAGCCATTGATTCTATCATTACCAAACCAAAAGGCTCAGGCCAGTCAATCAGAAACATTAGCGCCTTTGCATTTCCCAAAAATTCATTTTTCTCACTTTCTCCAATTTCCCCTACAAACTCTACCAAAGGATGATTCATTAATGGCTTTATATTAGCCTCAAAATATTCCATTTCGCTTTTGTCAATTTTCGCTGCAAGCTTTATAGGAATTCCTGCTAATATAGCTGCCTCTATTGCCCGGTCGGCGCGCTTTTCAGGGGAAAACCTTCCTATAAATGCCAGATATTCTCCCTTATCAAAATGAGGCTTATACACTCCTGTTGGCAATCCATGATATATAGTTCTCTTCCAATTATTTTCAGGCAGAGGTATACGTTGAGAATTGGAGATGGAAACGACAGGTATATCTTTATACTCCTGATAAAGTGGATAAATATCGGGAATATCGAGGCGCCCATGTAATGTGGTTATGTGTGGTATGTTACTTCTTCTGGAAATTGGAAAGTGTAAATAGTCGATGTGAAAATGAATAATATCGAAGCGTTCTTTTTCTTTTTGAACCATTTCCATCATAGTAAAATGATGAGCCATCTGGTCCATACAGTTCTCCTGAAGTCTTAAGGAACAACACCAGGGAGAAAGTAATCTTGCTTTAGTTACGGAATCTCCCGAAGCAAACAATGTGACCTCATGGCCTCTATTAACCAGCTCTTCTGTCAAATAGGATACAATGCGTTCCGTTCCACCATATAATTTGGGCGGAACACTTTCATACAGTGGAGCTACCTGTGCAATCCTCATACCTTCTATGCGTTCAGTCATAAGGATAACTGGAAAAATTCTGTTAAAGTTTGTAGCCATCCGTCGATTTGTCTGGAAGAAACAGTATATTTGAGACTTAGTGATTCTGCTGTTCCATGAAAAAAATTATCAGTTTAGTAATAAGAAAAGTTCCAAGAAAATACCTTCAGATTATAAGCCCCCTTGCATTAAAAATAATTGCTTTGTTTTATGCAGGGAATAATGTGGAGTGCCCCGTATGTACCAAAAGTTTCAGGAAATTTTTACCTTATGGAAGAACCGCCAGACTCAATGCACTTTGCCCCAACTGCCTTGCATTGGAAAGACACAGGCTGATGTGGTTGTATCTAAAAGAAAAAACCAACTTTTTTTCAGATAAGTTAAAGGTATTACATATTGCTCCCGAACATTGCTTTATTCATCGGTTTGAGAAATTAACAAATTTGGATTATATCACTGCTGATATAGAATCGCCCTTAGCAAAAGTTAAAATGGACGTCCATCAGATTCCTTTCGATGCCAATACTTTTGATGTCGCCTTTTGCAATCACGTGATGGAACATGTAGATGATGATATAAAGGCAATGAGTGAAATTTACCGTGTTTTAAAACCGGGAGGATGGGCCATTATTCAATCTCCAATTAATACTTCAAGACAAGTTACTTTTTCTGACCCCAATGCTATCACCCCTCAACAACGGGAAAAAGTATATGGCCAAAATGACCATGTAAGAGACTATGGAAAAGATTATAAGCAAAGACTGGAACAGGGTGGATTCAATGTTATCGAAGACACTTTTGTAATGGAGCTTCCTAAAGAAAGAGTAAAGCGATTTGCCCTTCCGGAAGATGAAATAATTTACTTATGTAAAAAAGTATAATCGTTTCTAGTCAAAAATTTCTACTCACAAAGACATGATTTATGAACCAAGAAGGTCTTTGTTGAAATTTGATTTTTGGAGCTTATCAGGAATTCAAATATTGAAATTTGCAATTTTGATTGATGTTATGGCCTGTTTCCCGATAACTCCGCATACAGTTCTTTAATAAAGCCTATCCCATATCCTGTCAACTGTGTAAACACAGCAATAACACTAAGAAATCCGACTTTGATATTGAACTTCTTTATAGAAGAGTCTACAAATATTAGTAAACTATATAATACTAATAAGGAAAGACAAAGTAGAAATACAGTTTGAGAAAAAACAATACTAAGAATCGTAAAAAAGCAAAATAAAGTAAAAACTGCCGGAAAGAAATGAATCAATTTTAACTCTTTTGGGAAAAACCGGAAGATATTGATACGGGCTCTTCCAAAAAAGTGTAATTGTTTAAAGAATTGCTTAAAGTCTGTTCTTCGCTTATGATAAACATAAGCATCAGGAATTAAGCCTACTTTAAACCCATGTTGCATTATCCGTATGCTAAACTCTATATCTTCCCCCATTCGGGTTATAATATAACCTTTGGTTTTTTCAAAGACTTCTCTTGAAATCCCCATGTTAAAGCTTCTCGGATGAAACACTCCTACTCTCTTTTTACTACCTCTTATACCTCCGGTAGTAAATAAAGAAGTCATTGAATAACTAATCGCTTTTTGAACTGAAGTAAAGGAAAAATGCGATCTGTCCGGCCCTCCATAAGCATCAAGGTAGTTTGTATTCAAATAGTCCTCTACCTTTTGAAGATAATCTTCAGGAATAATACAATCAGAATCAAAGACAATGAAATAATCGCCTTTGGCAAGATTGAAGCCATAGTTTCTTGAAAATCCCTGTCCGGTATTAGGCTTGTAATAATATGTGACTTCCAGTCTGCCTTTAAATGGTTCAACAACAGAATCACATTTTAGAGTAGACCCGTCTTCTATAACCAGGACTTCAAAGTTTTTATAGGTTTGGCGGGTAAGACTTTCCAGTAGTTCTTTTATTTCTTCAGGACGATTATAAACTGGTATTATTATAGAATATTTACGCATAAAACCTTATCCTATAATTTCAGATACCAGGTAATCATTTTTATTGGGAGAATTCGTAGTAATCATTTCCCCTAAAAAGCCCGCCAGAAACAACTGAACTCCCACAATAATTGCCACTAACGCCAGATAAAAAATAGGCTGTTCCGCAACATCTCTTTGTACCGGCACATTCGAAATATAGATTTCATACATTTTTTGCGAAATTACCCATACTGTAAGGACAAAACCTATAAGAAATGATAATACTCCCAAAGAACCAAAAAAGTGCATGGGGCGCTTTTTAAACTTAGATACAAAGGAAATTGACATCAAGTCCAAAAAGCCATAAATAAATCTTTCAAGTCCAAACTTAGTAGTGCCGTATTTTCTTTCTCTATGCTGAACTACCTTTTCTCCTATTCTAGTAAACCCGTGCCATTTGGCAATAAAAGGTATATATCTGTGCATTTCCCCATAAACATCAATGTTTTTAACTACCCTGTAATTATAAGCTTTCAGGCCACAGTTAAAATCATGTAACTTAATTCCGGATATTACTCTGGTAGCAGCATTGAATAATTTAGTCGGAATGGTTTTACTTAAAGGATCGTAGCGCTTTTTCTTCCAACCAGACACCAAATCATAGCCATCGACCTTGATCATTTTATATAGCTCCGGAATTTCATCCGGACTATCCTGCAAATCAGCATCCATTGTAATTACGACCTCACCTGTTGCAGCTTGAAATCCTGTGTTCAATGCAGCTGATTTTCCATAATTTCTATTAAATCGAATCCCCCTTATATGCTTATTAGCAGAAGAAAGCTTTTTGATCACCTCCCACGAATTGTCCTTGCTTCCATCGTCCACAAAAATCACTTCATAGGTAAAGTTGTTTGCAGCCATGACCCTTTCAATCCATTCCGCCAGTTCAGGAAGGGACTCTTCTTCATTCAGCAAAGGAACAACAACAGATATTTGTTTGGTAAAACTCATCGGCTTCCTCTTACTGGTTAAGTATAAATTGATTTTTGTTAAACACGGCTACAGCTTTACCTTTCAATCTTTGATTGATAAATGGAGAGTTCTTTGATTTTGAACGAATATCTTTCTCCTTAAATTCCCATTCTATTCCCGGATCAAACACGGTAAGATTGGCTGTTGCCCCTTTCTCAATCACAGGTACTTTCATCCCCAAGACCTCTCTCGGCCTCTGAGTAAATTTATAAACCAATTCTTCCATTGAGAGCCTGTTTGCATTATTTAATGCTCCAAAGAAAGTTTCCAATCCAATCATTCCAAACTCTGCCAGGTCAAATTCAAGATTTTTACTTTCTATATCTTGTGGCGTATGCTCTGAAACTATCACATCAATGGTACCATCTGCCAATCCTGCCCATAATGCATCTATATCGGAGGAAGTGCGAAGTGGTGGATTCACTTTAAGATTGGTGTCAAAAGAAGTAAGGAGAGAATCATCTAAAATCAAATGGTAAAAAGCCACATCGCAAGTTACATGAAGGCCTTTGGCTTTAGCCTGGCGGATCAGGTCTACTGATGCCGGACTGGTTATATGAGCCAGGTGTAATTTACCTCCTGTATATTCAAGTATCTTTAAATCCCTTTCAACATTAACTTCCTCTGCAAGTTTAGGTATGCCTTTTAACCCCAAGGTAGTACTTACCACACCTTCGTTCATTTGTCCGGAATGGGTTAAATGCAGGTCTTCCGGATGATCAATCAATAAACCATCAAATAACTGTAAGTATTGAAGAGATTTTAAAAACACATCAGAATGCCAGATAGGCTTATTGCCATCAGAAAATGCTATGGCCCCAGAATGATGTAAATCAATCATTTCTGTCAGTTCCTGGCCTTTATTATCAAGAGTTACCGCACCTATAGGATGCACCTCTACCAGATTAGGCTGTGATTTGCTGCGGATATAACTTACTACATCTTTGGATTGTATAACGGGTTTAGTATTAGG
>DATCKK010000480.1:0-7697 GCA_036562325.1 Cytophagaceae bacterium
GGTCACTGTACCTTTTCTGCCATTTTCGGTTTTAATAAGAAATAAGATTGACATATAGTCAGGGTCGGATGTCCCCTCAAACCTGAAATGGTCTACAATAGTCACCTGATCCGGAGTAAATAGTTCATTGGATGTTAATGACTTTAGCTTATTGCCTTCCAACACAAACTGGTCTGTGTATCCTCTCTTACGTGCCTCCTCCATCTTTATAGCTTCGGAAGAAACCCAGTGATGCATTTCATCCGTCATTGGCGTAAATGCCGAATCTTCAGGCACAACCTTTGTTTCTTCGCTCTTTTCCTGCTTTTCAGCTTGTTGTGCTATTTTCTGGTGCAGGCCGGAAGAAGCTGCAGATGATGGCCCTGTATCGGATCCGGGCTTAAATTCCTCTCTCATATATTTATCCCCTCTTTTCCATTTAACACCCGACACCTCAAAAAAGTTGATTCCTTAAGAGGACAATGCTTCCCGCAGGAAATGATTCAATGGGAGCATTTCAGCATATATTTTTTTATAATACTTTTTAAAGTCTTTGGATGCGACAACTTCGTCGCCCATATCATGCACCACAATAAAACTCTTCAACTTTAATAGTTCAATCTGAGGGTGGGTTTTATTATACTCTTTAGGAGGATTAGTTAACTTATCTTCCTGATACATTTCACCAAAATACTTTTTAAAGTTTTTACCCTTTAAAATTTTTTCCAACTGTTCTCCGTTATAGTCTATTTCCTGGCGGATCTTTTTTAATTCCTGAGCATCCGGCATATATTTACCTCCTGCAAGAAAAGATGCTCCCGGTTCCAAATGAAGGTAATAACCGGGCAATACTCCTTTTTTCCCTCCCGGTGCAATGGATGCCCCAAAATTGGTTTTATAGGGTGTTTTGTCTTTTGAAAATCGTATATCGCGATTTATTCTGAATATGCAATCCTTAGCCTCGAGATTGGCTATTTCCGGATCTGCCTTTGCCAGCTCCTGAATTATTTCGTTTACCAATGCAGTGAATTCTTTCCTCAACCCATTATACTCTTCCCGGTGCTTTTCAAACCACTCTTTATTGTTGTTCTTTTTTAAGCCCTTTAAAAATTTAAATAATGCAGGTATATCCATAACAATTCAGTAGCTATTTTTAGTTAAACTATTAAGTAAAAATAAAAAGTAATTTTAAAAATTCAGGAGCTTAAACTAAACTTTATAGCAAAAGGTTAAACAATTAAAAAGGGGTTCAGCTTGAGTTAAAGGAAGAGGAGGATACATGAGTATAGAATTGATTAATTCCATAGAAGAAGAACAACCAGCCCTCTTCTATATACCGGATTTAACAGGATTTACAGAATTCCTTCATAAAACCAAGATTCAATACAGCAAAAAATTAATTCACGAATTACTTGAAGTTATTGTAGACTCCAATATCCTTAACTTCAAAATAGCCGAAATTCTTGGTGATGCCATTGTATTTTATCAAACCGGTGCTCCTCCGGATATCCATCATATAGAAGCACAGGCAATAAAAACATTCAAAGATTTTCAGGAAGTACTGGAGAGGTTTGAAAAGACAGATATGCAGCTCAAAGGTGCAGCAAAGCTGACTTTAAAAATCATTGTACATTATGGCTGCATAAGTACTACCAACATTAAAAACATAACCAAGCTGGTTGGCCTCGACCTTATTATAGCCCACCGGATACTGAAGAACAATATAAAAAATAAAGAATATCTTTTAATGACCGAACAGTATCTGAATACTCAAAATAAAACTTCTATATCCAAATGTTTCAAATGGTCTTCAATTCAGTCGGGCCATGTTACCTATCCGCATATCGGAGCAGTCCGCTATAAGTATATTTCACTTTCTCCATTAAGAAAAAGATACAATATTAGAAAACCCATTAGTCGGTCTTCTTTAAATAAACTATCACAAAAACAGTAACTATAACCGTTACGATCAAACCAAGCATAAACGACATATAAGACATGCTCAGCAATTTATATTTTTTGTTAAGCACTTTTCCCAGGTGATACAAATCTCTGATCATGTTCCCATATAACTGCTCTTCATCTTTCATCAGATTTTTAATAGCATCTTCAAAGCGGTCTATAGGTATATGAGTAAAATTTCCGAAGAACAGTATACTTGAATGTTCATTTAAAATCTGGTCAAAGTTATGAATCTTCGCCGTAACTTTTGGCTTGGCTGATAAAATACCAAAGGTAATTGAAACCAAACTGGTTAAAAGAAGTGCAATGATTGGGTATATTACAATTTGGCTTTCTTTAAAACTGGTACCAAAAACAGAAAACTTAGCTCCCACTACTGTAAGCGTAATAGAAATAATAAGCGCATTGATATTGATCATCATATTTGCCTTGCTATCGGCAATAGAACTCAGGTTGATATGATTTCTGTATAAACTGCGAAACATGGTTTCAATACCACGTTTAGGCTGCGCTTTACTTTCAAACTTACTTTTACTTTTTTTAGACTGCTTTTTAACAAGCTTTCTTAACCGGTATCTCTGCTCCTGAATATTTATTTCCTTCTGGCCTCCATATATACGCTGTGCACACTCGGTATGAAATACAGTACCCGTCAAAAAATCCAACTGCAACTCTGCCCATTCTACTTCACTACAAAAACGGATATTAAAATTTTCCCATTCTGTTCTTAACAGCTCTGCTTTGGCAAAGAAAGACTTATCACCTAAGTTAGAAAGATCAGCATCACACAATAGCTGGCAAAGAAGATTGGTAGGAACTACATTTCTTTTAGTCGCTTCAATACAATCTTCTATATAAGCAATTTTTTCTTCGGCATATCCCCTCTTTTCTAGAAATGCACGGGCAATTTCCTTAGACTTTTGCTCATGGCCTTTATAAGTTTCCGAATAGCCAGCATCGTGAAACCATGCAGCTAAGAGAAGAATCTCTCTTTCCTCTTCACTTAGTTCACATTCTTTAGCCAGCCTTTTACATGCCTCTACGGTTTCAAAAGTATGCTGATAATTATGATATACAAAATCTTTTGAAAGCTTTTCCTTAAAAAGCCTGAATATAAAGCGGCTGGCATCTTCTACTAAGAGCTCCTCCTGCATATAATTTATCCTGAATAAAAAATTAAAACTTTATAATTCCACGCCAGTTATTATATAACCTATGCTTTACAATTATGTTAGTCCAATGAAGATATTCGGGGGATTTTTTTGTCTTTTACTTTTCAATTGTCAAGACATAAACAAAACCCCTATACCCTATTACTCCTTAAGCAATCCTGACACAGTGTATGCTTTACCGGAAGTACTTAGAGAAATATCCGGGCTTACCTATGTAAATGAAAATACGCTAGCCTGTGTCCAGGATGAAGCAGCTATAATTTATTATTACAATCTGAAAAAAAAAGTTATTGATTCAACAGTAACTTTAGGACCACCGGGAGATTATGAAGGTGTAGAAAAAGTAGACGACACCTATTACCTGCTCAAAAGCAATGGAATCCTTATAAAATTCGTAAATAAAAGCAGCGAAACCTTTGAAACTTTTCTGAACGAAGAAGCTAACACCGAAGGCCTTTGTCACGACATTGACAACAATAGTTTACTGATAGCCTGTAAAGGAAAATCACCCGGACTGAAAAAGCATGAAAAAGCTATTTATTCTTTTGATCTTACCAGTCACCAATTGACGGGCAAGCCGGCTTATATAATCAATCAAAAAGCTATCAACAACCTGACATTTGTCCCATCGGCAATTGCCATACATCCCATAGACAAATCTATCTATGTGGTATCATCAAAAGGAGCACTATTAGTGTTAAACAATAAAGGAGAAGTTATTTACCATGAAAACTTAAGCAAAAAATTTTTCACACAGCCAGAAGGTATATGTTTTAATAATGAAGGAGACATGTATATATCAAATGAAGGCTCCAAAAATGGAAGTGGTACAATTCTTAAGTTTAATTATCGAAATAAATGAAGGCTCTTACATATTCTATACTAATTTACTTTTTAATAATTACAACCGGTTCTCATGGTGAAAATAATTATGTAAATAGTTCCTTCAAAGAATGGAAGAAAATTAACCCTTCCGACTCTTACTCACTATATTTCTTGGGCGATACCGGAAATCCGGATGAAAAACCGAAAGTACACAAGTCTTTAAAAGTTCAATTACCCCACGATACTTTAATCAGTAATTATAAAGATAGTACCAGAATAGTAAAAGCAACAGAAAAATATGAAGTAGGTAAGTTTAAAAAACTATTATTTGGAAATCACTATCGCGAAGCATGGATTACACCCATTGAAGTACAAGTACTTGATCTTAAAAATGAACGTGGAGGATTAATTCCGTATGGAAAAGGGGGCGGAAAACAATCTGTTTCCCTTAAGGCAAAAAACCCGGAAGGTAAAGAATATGTTTTAAGATCTATCAATAAAACGCCGATTAAATTAATTCCCAAACACTTTCGAAACACCGTAGTAGAAGATATTATAGAAGATCAGATATCGGCACAACACCCCTACGGCGCACTTGCTATTCCCAAGCTGGCTAATGCAGCTAAAGTACTACACACCAATCCTGTTATCAGGGTAATACCATCTGACACATGTTTAGGGCCATACCAAGATGAGTTTACCAACATGTTAGTGCTGCTGGAAGAAGACCCCGATGAAAACCATGATAACCTGGCAAGTCTTGGCTATGCTCCCAATATAGTAGGTACGGAAAAAGTGATTGAGCAACTGGAAAAAGACAATGACAACTATGTTATACAAGAGAGTTATTTACGAGCACGATTATTAGACATGCTGATCGGTGACTGGGACCGGCATGAAAGACAATATAGATGGGCTGAGTATAAAACAGAAAAAGGCAAATACTACAGAGCCGTTCCGGAAGACAGAGACCAGGTCTTTTTTAAATTCGATGGAATAATTCCATACATTGCCAGCAGGCCTTGGGCTATACGTAATCTTCAAAACTTTGAAAAGGACTTTAATGATATTATTGGATTAAACCTTAGTGCTAAATCAATAGACAGAAGATTTTTAGTCGGACTCACTAAAGATGAATGGAAAAGTATTGCGGCTGATATGCAAAACAATATAACGGATGCGGTTATTGATTCGGCTGTTAAATCATTTCCTGAACCCATATTTAAGCTTCATGGTGAAGAGATAATAGAAAAATTAAAATCAAGACGGGATGCGCTCCATAAGGTAGCTGATAAATACTATGAAATACTCGCAAGGTATGTAGATATATATGGAAGCAATAAATACGAAGAATTTATTGCAGAAAGATTAGATAATAATCAAACTAAAATAACAGTTTATAAAACGAATAAAGCAGGACAAAGAGTAAATAAAATTTACGAAAGAACATTTTTAAAAGAAGAAACCAAAGAAATAAGATTATATGGACTAGATGGTGAAGATAAATTTATTATCACCGGAAACACCAACGATGGAATAAAAATCAGGATTATAGGAGGTGAAGATACGGATACTATTATAGAAAGATCTTCAGTAAGTGGTCTCTTCAAAAAGACCATTATCTATGATACAGAAAATGATAATGTAATTGAAGCAGGAAGTGAGGCTAAACTCAAACTTGAAAATAAAGATATCATTAACTTTCCCGGACTTGACCGGTTCCGTTACGATTACTTCGGCCCTCAATTTGATTTGTTTTTTAACCAGGATGACGGATTTTTTATCGGGGCAGGAGTTATTTATCAAAAGTATAAATTCAGAACATCGCCTTATGGCGTACAACATCGCTTTTTAATCAGCCGGGCTACTAAAACCGGATCAATACGCATATTTTATGAAGGAGACATTAAAAAGGTTATTGGCCAATGGAATCTAGGCTTACACCTCAATCGCTTCACTCCTTCCTTTGCAATGAGCTTCTTTGGATTTGGAAATAACTCTGTATTTGATAACGACAATCTGGAATTTTATAACTTAAAACTTGACTATAATGAAGCATGGGTTTCTCTCTACAAAAGTCATAAAACATGGCTTAAAGCCGGAATCGGCCCAAAGCATGAATACTTTAATCTGAAATTTACTCCGGGTACATTTACAGCAGAAACTTTTACAGAGGAATCTTCTGACATATACAATGGAAAGCATTACCTTGGACTTAGAGGTTTTTTCAGCATAAATACTAAAAACAACTTAGCCAATCCAACCAGAGGAATTTACTTCACGGGAGAAGCCAACCTAAATCAACAAATCAACGGGAGCAAAGATTTTTATCAAAAGTACCAAAGTGAATTTCGGTTTTATCTAACACCGAACTTACCATTTCAATTAACCTTTGCAGGAAGGGTTGGAGGTGCCATCAATTATGGCGATTATGAGTTTTACCAGGCTAATATGCTGGGCGGTACACAGTATATGCTTGGTACACCTATGAACCTGAGGGGATATCGTAAAACAAGATTTATAGGCGATAAATCACTATATACTAATGCAGAAGTAAGGTGGCAGTTTTTACAATTTAATGCATATATATTTCCCGGAAAACTGGGATTACTAGGATTTGTTGACAATGGAAGAGTGTGGGTAAGAAATGAATCTTCCAAAGACTGGCATACAGGATATGGAGGAGGTATCTGGCTGGATATATATGACAGAGTAGTACTTACCACATTCTATTCTATAGGCGAAAATGATTCTCTATATAATTTCAGAATTGGTTTTGTTTATTAATTATTATGAAAATAGTCTACCTGATTATCACTATACTTCTCACACCTGTTATATGCTTTTCACAGGAAGAAAATACAGAAGAAACGAAAGAGCGAAAATATTGCGATCCTCAACTGGAAGGAATGGCAAGAAGTAAAGGGATAGTATTATCGTACGAAAGAGTATTCGATTCAGGAATCAAATCAACCTCAAAAGAAAATGATATAGGAAATTCTTCAAGTACACTGGAACATAATAATCGCTTTGACTTTAAATTAAGACTACCTGTATATAACAGGCCACATTTAAAAGTTATAACAGGAATAGAATATTACTATGAAGAGTTTAAATTTAAAAATCAATCAGACCTGGAGTATGACTTCTATAACAACCTGGACAAAAAACATTTAAAAGCAATAGGCCTGAACGTAAATGTACTTAAGCCACTCAATGAAGTTCATTATATTATTACCAGAGTAAATGTGGATTTAAATGGCGATTATAATGCTGACGACCTGCCCACATCCGATTTTTTAAATTATTCTGTTTCGGGCCTGTTTGGCTGGAAGACTTGTCCCACAAAGACTATAGGATTTGGATTAGCATATAGTTATAAATTCGGCGATTTGGCTTTGTATCCTGCCTTTTTATACTTCAATACATTTAACAAACACTTTGGTTTAGAAGCATTGTTTCCAGCCTATGTTAAGCTTAGGTATAATCTTAATGTAAAAACCCTTATTTACATAGGTTATGAAATAGAAGGAAGTAGTTACAGACTAAAAATAGACAATCCCCCGTTTTCAGGATATCCTGCTTTAAATTTAAGAACATCCCAATTTAAAGGGACAATAGAGTTCGAACGGGAAATACATGACTGGTTATGGTTTGGCGTGTATTATGGATTTAGAGAATATATAAACTTTAACCTTGTAAGAGGAAAAGAACGTTCCAGCGATGCGCTCATACGAAACAATATTAACATGGCGCCAT
>DATCKK010000484.1:0-2127 GCA_036562325.1 Cytophagaceae bacterium
GTGTATAATTGCCCCCACAGCAGAATCTGATTCATTGGTTACCTTACCAAATACATTAAATACTGTTTCCGGACGCATATTGATTGGCAAAGTAAATTGGTAGATATCGCTTTCTCCGAATCCATCAGGTTCTCCGGTACGGACAGTATAACCTTTGGTACCGGTAGCAGGAATAGAAACAAAGCGGTCATCTGCAAGGGAGTTAATATATTTTCCCAGGTTTACCGGAGTACTCCAATTGGTCCAGCTATCATCCAGCCTTTTTGACATAAAGATATCCGAACCTCCGAATCCAAAATGCCCGGTACTATTGAAGTATAATGTTTTACCATCAGCCGCAAGATTAGGCCCCATTTCTCTTTGTCCGGTATTAATGACCGGACCAAGATTGATAGGTTTGGACCATCCATTTTCCGTCAAGGTGCTTACATAAATATCTTCCTGCCCATATCCTCCGGGCCTGTTGCTACAGAACAACATTGTTTTCCCATCTGCTGCAAGGTTGGCTTGTGCCTCCCATGAATTAGTATTAATGCTTCCTCCAAGATTACATGGAGCTGTCCATCCGGTTTCTGTTTTAACCGAATAAAATAAATCGCCCTGGCCAAATGAACCAACATAGTTTCCAAATAAGATAGCCACATTACCATCTCCTGAAATAGTCATCAGATCTTCATGTGAAGAAGTATTCAGTTGTTCGAAGGTTTTAGGAGTGTCCCAGGTGCCATCTTCTTTTTTAACAGAGTACCAAATATCTTCCCCTCCAGAACCTCCCGCACGGTCATAAGAAGTGAAATAAAGAATTTTCCCATCAGGAGATATAACAGGAAAATATTCATCTTTAGGCCCATTGATAACATTTCCAAGATTAGTAACTTTGGTTGGGTCATCATTTCGCTCGAGCAATGCTATAAATTTGTTAGCATACTCTTTATCTGCTGACGGATATTTATCCCTGTAATTTTTCAATGCCTCAATTGCCTTATCAAACTCCTGCATAGCAAAATAAGACTTAGCAAGATTAAGATAACTGGATGGCTTGTAAGCGACTTCTCTTTCATATGCTTTAGAGGCATTAAGATAGTCCTTACTTTCAAAATACTTGTCGGCTGTTTGCTGCGCATACAAAAGATGCAAAGCTATTACCTGAAAAATAATAGCAAGAGAAATGTTTTTCATTTTAAGTGAATAGATAAAATTAAGTAGTAAATCTTTAAACGTTACAATGGTATATACTGTAATGTAGGAGTAAAACGTAGGATAAAAAAATGAGTTTCAAGCTTTTTATACAAGTCATAAAACTACAGTAAAACCTGTAGCTTAATCTATAAGCATCTATATAAAATTACCCCCTCTATTGAATGCTCAAAAACTTTAACACAGGATACAATCCATATTTTTTGCAAAAGAAATGAGCCTTAAGTTTTAGTATTTTGTTTTTATCCGGGAAGTGATTACATTCCTAGTAAGAAAACAATATGTCAACCATTACACATAATTCTAATGCATAAAATAGGTATAGACCTGGGTGGTACTAAGATTGAAGGCATCATTTTAAATGAAGCGCTAGAGGAAATTTATAGAAAGCGTATAAGCACCGAACAGGAAGGCGGTTACCAACATATTCTGGGAAGGATAAAATCCCTTTACGATGACCTGGCAGCCTCCATCAATTATGCTCCACATACCCTCGGAATTGGAACGCCAGGTGCTATATCTAAAAAAACCGGACTGTTAAAAAACTCAAATACTTTATGCCTTAATAAACAACCTTTGCTCCATGATCTGAAAATAATACTGGGAAGAGAGCTGGCCATAGAAAACGATGCCAATTGTTTTGCCATGGCTGAAGCTATAAAAGGAGCAGGAAAGGGAAAAAACCTCGTCTTCGGAGTAATCATGGGTACAGGCTGCGGTGGTGGTATCGTATACAAAGGAGAAGTATTTACGGGGATTCAATCTATCGCCGGTGAATGGGGACATACAACCATTAACCCTCAGGGAATCCAATGCTACTGCGGAAAAAGAGGCTGTGTCGAAACTTATATTTCGGGTTCAGGTATAGAGCGGCAGTTTTTTAACCTGACAAACTTGCATGTGAAAGCTGAAAAAATTGTAGACAACTTC
>DATCKK010000485.1:0-12222 GCA_036562325.1 Cytophagaceae bacterium
TTATTCCAAAAAGAATAAATAATTTTACCTAAAATACAAAGACCTTGTCAGTAGTAGTTTCTAATCTTATTAAAACATACGGAACCCAAAATGCGGTGAATAATATCTCTTTTCAGGCAAAGAAGGGAGAGATAACCGGATTTTTGGGACCTAACGGAGCTGGTAAATCTACCACCATGAAAATTGCTACCTGCTATATTCCGCCTACTTCCGGAACAGTTACAGTAGCAGGATACGATGTAGTGGAAGCTCCGATGCAAGTGAAAAGAAATGTGGGATACCTGCCGGAACATAATCCATTGTATCTGGATATGTATGTGCATGAGTTTCTGCAATTTGCCGGAGGGCTGCATGGACTGAAAGGGAATACATTAAGAGACCGCGTACGTGAAATGGTGGAAATCTGCGGACTTACTATTGAGCAGAATAAGAAGATTGGTGCGCTTTCCAAAGGTTATCGCCAAAGAGTTGGCCTGGCGCAGGCATTATTGCACGATCCGGAAGTGTTAATACTTGATGAGCCTACAACCGGACTGGATCCCAATCAGATACTGGAGATAAGGAATTTGATTAAGTCTATAGGCAAGGAAAAGACCGTAATATTCTCCACCCATATCATGCAGGAAGTACAAGCCTTGTGCGATAGGGTGGTTATAATTAATAGAGGGAATATTGTGGCTGACAGCCCTATATCAGAATTAAAGAGTTTACAGGATAATTCTACTATTCTGATTGCTGAGTTTGATAGAGATATAGATGTGTCGTCCATAACCAATATTACCGGAGTGTTGAACGTTGCTTCCATTGAAAAAGGGAAATATGAGATTCGTTGCGCTGCCGGAAAAGATGTTCGGGGAGAGATATTCCGGTTAGCAGCCGAACAGGGATTGAACCTTATCGGACTTAGACAGGAAGAGCGATCCCTGGAAGCGATATTTCGTGATTTAACATCATCAGCTATTGTTAATCAATAATTGGTTAAAAAAGTATTCAATGCTAAGTATATTTAAAAAAGAGATTTCCGGTTTTTTCAATTCATTGATCGCTTATATGGTGATCATTGTGTTCCTTACATTCATAGGCTTGTATATGTGGGTATTTCCGGAAAGTAGTGTGCTGGAATATGGCTTCGCAGATCTGGAAAGCCTGTTTACATTTGGCCCTGTAGCTTATCTGTTACTGATTCCGGCTATTACTATGAGGACTTTTGCCGAAGAGAAGAAAGACGGAACCATCGAAATGTTGTTGACTAAACCTGTTACCGATTGGGACATTATACTGGGTAAATATTTTTCAAGCCTGTCACTGGTTGTTTTTTCTCTTATACCTACACTGATTTATTATTATTCGGTATATAACCTTGGAAACCCTGCCGGGAATGTAGACTCAGCCGCTGTATTTACTTCATATATCGGACTTATATTGTTAGGTGCTGTATTTACTTCAGTTGGGTTGTTTGCCTCTTCTGTTAGTCAGAATCAGATTGTTGCTTTTATACTGTCTGTAATACTTTGTTATGTATTATATGATGGTATTGCGAGAATAGCAACGCTGGATCTGTGGCAAGGTACTGCCAGCTTTATAGCTTCAATTGGATTGGATTATCATTACAACGCGCTAAGTAAAGGTGTAGTGGACTCCAGAAATGTGTTTTATTTTATAAGCGTGATTGTAACGATGCTGGTATCTTCTCATTTAATTTTAGGAAGCAGAAAGTGGTAAAGACAATGAAAAAAAAGTGGATTGATATAACTGAATTCTTATTGCTTCTGGGCATTCTGTTTTTTTTGAATGTAATCTTTAGCAATTATTTTTTTCGTTTAGATTTTACAGAAGATAAACGTTATTCCATTTCCGATACCGGAAAAGAAATGCTTAGAAAGCTGGACGATGTATTATATGTTACTGTCTTTTTGGATGGCGATCTCAATCCTGGTTATACACGGTTAAAGAAAGCTATCGAAGAGAAGTTGCAAGAGTTTAAGGCTTATGCCGGGAATAATATACAAGTAACTTTTTCGGATCCGAATGCAGAACAAAATCCTCAATTAAGAGATCGATTATTTTATCAGCTATCCCAAAGAGGTATAAAACCTAAATATTATCTGGAAGAAAAGGGAGGAACCAAACAAGAAAAATATATTTTCCCCGGTGCTATCATATCTTATAAAGAGAAAGAAACCCCTGTCATGTTCTTAAAGGGAAGCAAGATACTTCCGGAAGAGCAACAACTGAATCAATCGGTGGAAGTAATAGAATTTGAGTTATTATCTGCTATAAGAAAATTAAGTAATAAAGAATTTAAAAGTATTGCTATCATTGAAGGGCATGGAGAACTGAAGAAAGAGGAAATAGCGGATCTGACTAATGCATTAAATGAGAACTATGCAGTGGAAAGAATTAATATTAATGATGAAAAGAATCTGGACAGGTTTCATGCAATACTTGTAGCCAAGCCGGAGCAGGCTTTTACTGACCTTGAGAAGTTTAAGATTGATCAATTCATAATGAAAGGAGGAAACGCCCTATTTTTTATAGATGCGCTGGATGTTAGGAAAGATAGCTTGCAGGGAGGAGAGACTTTTGCTTTGATACGAGATTTGAATATTGAAGACTTGTTGTTCAGATATGGAGCAAGGTTAAATCAGGATTTGGTTCAGGACCTGAACTGCGGAGTTATTAAGGTAGCAACAGGACTTAATGGAGAAGTGCAGGCATTAAACTTCCCGTACTATCCTATTTTGTATAACTTCAGTAAACATCCTATTGTGAAAAGCCTCGACGCTGTTTATGGAAAGTTCTCAGGAACCATTGATACGGTGAAGGCAGATGGTATAACCAAGACTCCGTTAATTCTAACTTCTGATAAGACACGTACTATTTCAGCTCCTTCTCAAATAGATCTGGATCAATTAAGGAAAGATGCCAAGCCTGAAAACTTTGCTAAAAGTTATTTGCCGGTGGCTGTATTACTGGAAGGCCAGTTCAAATCGTTATATGCTAACCGGCCATCATTGATTAGCGGTTACGAGGTAGTAAAACAAGGCAAAGGTTCTAAAGTGTTGGTGTGTTCCGACGGCGATTTGCCAAGAAATGAATATAACCCTAAAGGGAATTTAACAGTGCCGCTTGGGTATGATGCAGAAATGCGATATATGTTCTCCAACAAAGATTTTGTGCTGAATGCAGTAGATTATCTGATGAATGAAGAACTTATTAATGTAAGGGCGAAAGAGATTGCTTTACGTCCATTAGACAAAGTAAGGATCATTGAGGAAAGAACTCACTGGCAGGTACTGAATCTGTTGGTCCCTGTGGTATTGATTATTGCTTTTGCCGTACTACGCTTTTTCTACAGAAAGAAAAAATTTGAAAGCTTTAAGTGATGAAAAGAAGTTTTAGAAGATTAATAATACTATCTATTGTTTTTGTAGTTACCGGTATTGGAGCTTTGGTGACGGTATTAAATAAATATTCAACAGGCAATAAATCCGATGCTGTCCGGCTTGCTATTGCCGATACTATGTTGGTTCAAAAAGTGATTTTTCAGAATGCTACGGCAACTCCTCAAAGTTTAACCAAAGCAGCTAATGGAGGGTGGGTGATAAATGAGAAATATAAAGTCAGAAAGCAGTTAATTGACCTGATGCTGGTGGGAGTCTCAAGGTTGGAAGAAAAAAGGCCGGTATCAGAAGAAAATAAAGCAAAAGTAATAGAAGAGCTTAAAAAGTCAGGAGTGAAAGTGTCAGTGGTACAAGAAGGGAAAACAGAGACATTTTATGTAAAGACCAATGATAATGACCCTAATAGTTCTTATTTTTTAAAAGAAAATTCTACCGAGCCTAAAGTGGTATATGTACCCGGGTTTACCGGTGATATAACGAATCTGTTTGTTCTTTCCGAATCGGACTGGAGAAGTAAGGAATTATTTGCCAGCACACCACGAAGTTTGCAATCAGTGAAGGTTACTTATCAAAATAAACACGCGGAGAACAATTTTGAGATAGGGTATAAGAATAACAGTTTTGAAGTATTGGGGGTAGAGCGATTGGATAGTAATAAGCTGTTTGAGTATTTAACAATTTATCAACAGGTAAATGTGGATAATTTTGTGGTTGATAAAAAAGATTCTATTTTAAATATCCTTCAGAAGGAAGAGCCAGAGGCGGTTATACAGGTTAAGGACATACATCCGGGGCGTTCTAAAACCCTGAAGATATATGCTGAAAATAAGGAGGTTAAGGGGTTTTACGGGATAGTGGAGGAGGATAATGAAGTGGTTGTTTTTAAACCTCAGAACATCATGCGCTTATTGGTAAGAAAATCCTATTTTTCCAAATCTTAAATAACGGATTCGTTAGATATTTTGTTTTTTCTTGTTAACTTTACCAAAATTATTCCCATAATCAAGAGAGACAAAAGTCATGAAGTTCGTAGTTTCATCTACTTCCTTATTAAAACAGTTAACTGCCATCAACGGGGTAATTACTACCAATCCGGTGGTGCCTATTCTGGAAAACTTCCTATTTGAAATAGTAGACGGTAAGCTTATTGTATCTGCTTCCGACCTTCAGACTTCCATGATCACTGAGATCACGGTGGAAGCAAAAGAAAAAGGAAGTATTGCTGTACCAGCCAAGATACTTTTAGATACGCTTAAAAATCTTCCTGAACAGCCGGTGACTTTTACCATTGACGAAAATACTTATAGTATTGAGATCAGTTCTGATAATGGTAGATACAAATTATCGGGAGAAAATGCTACCGATTTCCCAAGGGTGCCTGGTGTGAAGAATGGTTATTCCGTGGATATTTCTTCCGAGGTATTATCCAGAGCTATCAGCAGTACTATATTTGCGGCAAGTAATGATGAGCTTAAGCCAGCCATGACAGGGGTTTTCCTCTCTCTCTCTGATACTAACGCCACTTTTGTAGCTACCGACGGACACAGATTAATCAGATACAGAAGAGTAGATATTGCTTCTGATGTAAATAATACGCTTATCATTCCAAGAAAAGCATTAAACCTTTTAAAAGCGAGCTTACCTGGAGATAATACTATCGTTAAAATTGAATTCAATGCTTCCAATGCATTCTTCAGTTTTAACAATATAAAAATGATCTGCCGTCTTATAGACGAAAGATTCCCTGATTACGAAAATGCTATTCCTGTAAATAACCCAAATAAACTTACCATTAACAGGGCAGATGTGTTGAACTCTTTGAAGCGTATTTCTATTTACGCAAACAAAACAACACATCAGGTAAGATTGAGAATTGCAGGAAGCGAGTTACAGATTTCTGCTGAGGATTTAGACTTTTCTAACGAAGCGAATGAGCGATTGGCTTGTGAATACGAAGGAGAGGATATGGAAATTGGATTCAATGCGAAATTCCTAATTGAAATGTTGAATAACCTGGATTGTGAATCAGTAGACTTTAATCTTTCTGCTCCAAACAGAGCTGGTTTGATTATACCTACAGATAAAGACCAGAACGAGGATATTTTGATGTTGGTAATGCCTGTAATGTTAAACAACTACGTTTAGTCTTGGATTAGTTTTAATATATAAGAAGAGTCCCGTTGATGACGGGACTTTTTTTGTTTAAAGGGTAATTAATTCACTCTTCCAAAAACTTTCTTATTCAATTTGTTCATTTGATAAGTTTTGGGGAAGTTATAACAACTTTTAGAGGGGAATTCCTATATTCGACAGCTATTTAAATAAATTTCTCTTACTCAATAATTTTACTACCGCGGCAACGTGTGTGTAAAAAAGGAAAATAGTATTATTAATGATATGGACAATACAATTAATCCATATAGAATGCCATAAGTTATGTCCAACCTCCTGGTTTTAAAAGCTACGACAATACTTAGCAGTATTAAGAACAGGTAAACCGAATAAGCTAATGTTGTCTGAGTGAAAAATAGAAAGATCCGGAAGTAAACAAATGAGAGAAGAACAATCACCAACGCTACCAACAATCGTATCTTTATACTCATTTACTTCGTTGTTTTCCTATACTATCCTCTTTATATCAGCTCCAATAGCATTTAATCTTTTATCTATATATTGATAACCGCGATCTATCTGGTCAATGTTATGAATAATACTCTTTCCATTGGCTGACATGGCCGCTATAAGCAAGGCTACACCTGCTCTAATATCAGGCGAAGTCATTTGAATGCCGCGTAAAGGAATTTGTTTGTTTAAACCGATAACAGTTGCTCTGTGCGGATCACAAAGAATGATTTGCGCCCCCATATCGATAAGTTTATCGACAAAGAACAAACGGCTTTCAAACATTTTCTGATGTATTAACACCGAACCCTTTGCTTGTGTTGCGACAACAAGTACAATACTCATTAAATCCGGAGTAAATCCCGGCCATATAGCATCGGCGATGGTAAGTATGGAGCCATCGATAAAAGTATCTATTTCATAAGTAGATTGGGAAGGAATGTAGATATCGTCATTCCTGAACTCCATTTGTATTCCTAATCTTTCAAAAGTAGACGGAATAATGCCCAACATGTCTTTTCTTACATTTTTGATAGTAATTTCAGATTCCGTCATAGCGGCTAATCCGATAAAACTACCAATTTCAATCATGTCGGGAAGAATGGTATGTTCTGTACCACTTAGTGAACTTACTCCCTCGATGGTTAATAAATTAGAACCGATACCGGAGATTTTGGCTCCCATTCGATTGAGCATAGAGCATAGTTGCTGCAGGTATGGTTCACAGGCTGCATTGTAAATGGTAGTTTTGCCTTTGGCGAGAACTGCTGCCATTACAATATTGGCGGTACCTGTAACAGATGCTTCGTCCAGCAGCATATAGGTGCCCTGTAAATTACTTGCATCTATATGGTAAAAGGAATCAGAGTAGTCGTAATTAAATTTGGCACCCAGTTTTTGAAATCCGATAATGTGTGTGTCAACTCTTCTACGTCCGATTTTGTCTCCACCTGGCTTAGGCATTTTGGCTTTGCCATACCTGGCTAAAAGTGGCCCCAGGATCATGATAGAACCTCGCAAGGCAGCGGCTTTTACTTTGAACTCAGGAGTTTCCAGATAATCCAGGTTAACTGACTTTGCCTGAAACTTATAGCAGGAGTCTCCCAATTTAGTTATTTCAACTCCAAAATTACTAAGTAAGTCAATCAACTTATTTACATCAATAATGTCTGGTACATTATTGACTACTACTGGTTCACTGGTGAGCAGGGTAGCACATAAAATTTGAAGAGCTTCGTTTTTTGCACCTTGTGGAATTATTTCCCCTTTTAGTCGTTTACCTCCTGTGATTTCAAATGCAGCCATTAAATATTAAAGTCTTTTCCTTGGTTGTTTATTTTCTCTTGAATTGTTATTGCCTTTATTTATTGTTCTGCGATTGTTGTTGCCACCGTTGGCGTTTAAGGAATTATAGGATGAACTTCTTGTATACTCTTTGGCAGAATCAAATAATCCTTCGGCTTTTACACGCTCAACATCAATATATAATTTCCCGTTGGACATGTTGATCAAATGCTCAACGATAACTTCATCTTCAATATTTTCTTTGTTCCAGGTACTGTAAAACCTTTTCATCAATCTGCCAATGTATAGGATGGCCGCTTCTTTCTCCTGTGGGTCCTGAAGGTCAATAGCCTTTTGGATAAGCAATTCAATGTTTCTGCCATAATGCTTAAAATGCAGATTATGCATGTTATAATCTACGCGCATTGGCTTTTTATCAAGGATTGATTTTTCAGGTTTAGGGTAAGGGCTATCTACGTCCAATTTAAAATCGGACATAATGTATAGATGGTCCCACAACTTGCCATAGTAATCCTGCGCATCTTTCATTGCAGGATTGATTTGTTTCATTAACTCAATAAGTGTTTTGGCAAACCTTGATCTTTTGTCTCTGTCTTCAATGGTGAGAAGGTAGTCTACAATTTTCTGGATATTCCTTCCGTACTCTTTTAAAACAATCCCTTTTTGATTGTATCCGGGTATTTCTATCATCATGTAAATATTAAAAGTCTATTTCAAAATTAATCTAAACTGGATTATACGTTGTGTATTTTTAGTTTGGCAAAACTGAGGATCAGTGTTTTTTCGCCATATTGATCAAACTCTATTTTAGCTTTTCGGTCGCTTCCCGAAATGTCCATTGCCTTTACAATACCAAATCCAAACTTAGGATGCTCTACTTTCATGCCTGCCTGTAAGTTGCTGGTGTCGCTAGGCTTAAAGTCAGCAGTAGGCACGTAAGTCGTCTGAACTTTTGGTTTAGGTAGAACAGGCGAAATAGTAGTTTTGTTTTTAGGAGCAACAGAAACAGAGGCAGCTGCTTGAACGGGTTTCGCTTTTCTGGAAATATTCAGGAACTGTGTGTCTAGTTCCATTAGGAACCTGCTTGGTTCGCATTCTTTTAACCGGCCAAAACGATAACGGGTCATGGCAAAAGAAAGCGTTAATTTTTTCTCTGCTCTGGTCACTGCCACATAAAAAAGTCTTCTTTCTTCTTCCAGGTCTGCCCGGCTCTGTAACATCATTTGAGAAGGGAACAACTCTTCTTCCAATCCCACTATGTATACATGTTTGAACTCAAGCCCTTTCGAAGCGTGAATGGTCATCAGAGTTACTTTGTCTTCATCTTTGTCTTTATCGGTATCTGCATCGGTTAACAAAGAGATCTCCTGAAGAAAAGCTCCGAGACTTTTATCCGGATTTTCAGGATTGTCGACAAACTCTTTTATAGCATTGAGTAATTCCTGAACGTTTTCAAAACGGTTCAACCCTTCTACCGTTTTGTCTTCATACAATTCCTTTAAAAGCCCGGATTGCTGAGCAATTTTACTGGCAGCTTCAAAAGCATCGGAAGATTCCGTGATTAACTGAAATGATTTAATCTGTGTTACGAAGTCTTCAATCGGCGCTACTGACCTGCCGGACATTACTTGTTTGATATTACACAAAACATCCCAAAGCGAAACACCTTGTTCATCGGCAAATACAACAAGTTTGGCTACAGTTGTATCGCCAATACCTCTCTTCGGATAATTAATTATTCTTCGGAAAGATTGTTCATCATTTGGGTTAAGTGTGAATCGAAGATAAGCAATGATATCTTTTATCTCTTTTCTTTGATAGAAGGAAAGGCCACCAAATATTCTGTACGGGATGTTTCTTCTTCTCAGCGCTTCCTCCAATGCCCTTGATTGGGAGTTAGTACGGTATAGAATGGCAAAATCACTATTTTTAAGATGGTTGTGCATCTTTTCTTCAAATATGGAAGTTGCCACCAGTACACCCTCTTCATTATCTGAACCTGCTTTTAATACTTCAATCAGCGCACCTTGTTCATTTGCTGTCCAGACGTTTTTCTTGAATTGAGCAGTATTTTTATTGATTATCGAATTAGCAGCCTGAACAATGTTTTTGGTAGAACGGTAGTTTTGTTCCAGTTTGAAAACATTTAAATCAGGATAGTCTTTTTCAAAATTTAAAATGTTGCTGATATCTGCTCCCCGGAATCCATAGATACTTTGGGCATCATCACCTACTACGCAGATATTCTGATTTCTTGCTGCCAGCCTTTTAGTAATAAGGTACTGAGAGTAGTTGGTATCCTGATACTCATCCACCATAATGTAGTGGAACTTGTCCTGATACTTGTTGAGTACAGCAGGATCTTTCAATAAAAGATTGGTATTAAATAGCAGGTCATCAAAGTCCATTGCGCCTGACTTGAACAAACGCGTTTGATAGATCTTATATAATTTACCAATCTCAGGGCGAAGGGCAGCAGCATCGTCTGCCTGAATGTTTACATTGTTGAGATACTGATCTGCTGAGATCAGCTTGTTTTTAGCAGAAGAAATCCTGTTTAATACTGTACTTGGTTTGTAGATCTTATCGTCCAGATAGTTTTCTTTAACTATATCTTTGATAAGCCTTTTGGAATCTTCTGTATCGTATATGACAAAGTTGTTTGGATAACCTAATTTTTCTGCTTCGGCACGAAGGATTCGGGCAAATATGGAGTGGAAAGTACCCATCCATAAATTCCTTGCATTACTTCCTACCACTTTTTCAATTCTGCTTCTCATTTCCCTGGCAGCCTTATTGGTAAAGGTCAGGGCAAGGATATTATAAGGATCAACTCCTTTTTCTATTAAGTGGGCTATTCGATAAGTTAGTACTCTTGTTTTGCCAGATCCGGCGCCTGCCAGTATCATCACTGGCCCTTCCGTACAAAGAACTGCTTCCTGCTGAGGCTCGTTCAGGCTATTTAAGTAGCTCATTTAGTTTAATCAGGATTATTGAACAGATTTGCAATTTACGATTTCGGAATCATAAATATATTAATTTTGTTCCGAATTAACAGGTTTTGTTGAAAAGTTCCGAATTCATTTAACGGTCTTTACAATAAAGTCTTTAATTCTACAAAAAATTCAATTATTTTACAGAAATTAATTAAAATTAGGTCGTGATAGTTATTGATAAAACAGTAATCAGTGATGATGTAGCAGACAAATATTTTGCCTGTGATTTAGCTAAGTGTAAAGGTGCTTGTTGTGTGGAAGGGGATATGGGAGCTCCTTTGAATGAAGATGAACTTCCTATATTGGAAGAAATATATGAAAAGGTAGAGCCATATCTTAGCAAGGAAGGCAAAAAAGCTATTGAGGAGCAAGGGCTTTATGTTATTGATCCGGACGGAGATTATACAACTCCAACCATTGGTGGGAGAGAATGTGCTTACGCTATTTATGAAAAAGGAATTCTTAAGTGTGGGATCGAAAAAGCTTTTAATGAGAAGAAAATAGATTATAAAAAGCCTATATCCTGTCATTTATATCCTATCCGAATTACTAAGTACGATCATTTTGAAGCATTGAATTACGACCGGTGGAATATTTGCAGCCCCGCTTGCAGTAACGGAAGAGATCTGGGATTGCCAATTTATAAGTTTTTAAAAGAACCCTTGATTCGTAAGTACGGAAAGGAGTGGTATAAGGAACTGGTTGATAAGATAGAAAACCCCTAAGTGCTCTTCTTTGTTCTGAAATATTTATAGATTGAATATCCTGCAATACCTACCCAGATAACATTTACAAATGCAGAAGGATAGGCACTTAAATAAACAGTATTTATTATTAGGAATATAGCTCCTGTGAGATTAAGGTATTGGTAAACTAAACCAGTACCTTTTATTTTTTGTGAAGATACCAAAAAGTAGGCCAGCAGTACTTCCAGTCCTCCAATCCAGCCGATAATATCAATTATTGTTTTCATTATATATGCATCACTTGTGTTTATATAGAGATGCCTGAATTTTTACCAATATACCTTTAACGTTAAATAAAAGTTTAACGCTGGTGGCTGTTTTTCCTACTCAGATTTATAGGAGATTGGTATATAGAAGGAAAATCGATAGGAAAGTACATTATCTTTTTTTTGTCGGTGGCCATATTGAGATATATTATCCAGATAATCAGAAGTTGTATTTAAATAGGTGGCCTGAAAGCCTGCCCCATAACCATTAGGGAAAAGGTAAATTGCCCCAATCCCTGTAGGAAAGAACAGGGTAATATTGCTATAAGTTTCGTTTTTAGCTCTGGTGTTAAATTGGCCGGTAAGCTCTTCATTTAATTCATTCTTAGGAGAAAACCGTAATAGTCCTGCTCCCTGGGTGAGGTAAACAATATAATTATTCTTTTTAAGCAGGTTAAGGTGTATGTCATAATTCAGGGCAATGATAGATGTTTTAAAAAAAGTATTAGGAGTAGCAGTATTTCCGGAGTTGTCCGTGAATTGATAATCAGCATTATCACCCATGATTGTTCCGGCCATTAGTCCAAAATGGCCGTTTAAACGATATTTGTGATTTAGAAGAATACCGGCATGAAAGGCTCCGGTCCATTTTTGGTAATTGGAATGCAAATCACCTTTATAGCTATTGGCACTGAGTGCTGCTTCCGCAAAACGAGTAACCTTCTCTGTTTGTGAGACGGCTAGTAACGGAATTGAACAAATTGAAAGAAGTAAAACCAGTTTTTTCACCATAATATATATAATAAAAAAATCCCAAACTTATTGTTAATGGAAGTTTGGGATTTATGGTAACCTTAATATTTGTTTTTTATTTCAAACTGGAGAAATCAAATGATTCCAGGAATGCGGTATTGAATTTACCGGATCTGAAAGTAGGATCATC
>DATCKK010000489.1:0-8028 GCA_036562325.1 Cytophagaceae bacterium
AAAGTTAAATTCGGAAGAATCCTTATCATTAATGTTCTTAAATGTTAAATTCTCCTGAATTTTCTTCGAGTCTTTGTCTGACATATAAAAAGGTAGTAAATGCCTGATTGATTACAAATCTAAATTTTGCCAAAATTCTATTGAAATTTAATAAATCTATTTTGAAGGGCAAAATAAGCAAGATCTTTATTTTCATATAGATAGCTTGTATTATTTAGAATTATGATTTAATCAAATCTCGTAGAATATTTTAAATGAATTAAAAACTATATCAAGCATCGGCTATACTACCACCTTTATGTGTAATTTACCCTACTATATTTGAAATTTCGTAAGGTTTTTTATGAATTTAGTAGATCGATATTTTCGATTCAATATTCATTAATTTTAATATGATTGTTTATCTCTTTAAGGGTCTTTTCAATTAGAGAGCCTGTAAATAATTTTGTGTATCCTTGATTTAAGGATGTTTTTTTTCTTTTTCCAAAAGCAGGTTGAAAGTTACTTATTCTTTTTCTGCCATGGTTGGTAACCTTTCCGGGTGTCGAACATACTATCCATCCGAATGAGTAAGCATATTCCACTCAATCTGTCCCATCAAAATAAAATCGTGCGCTTGAATAAGGATATTCTTCGGGATGCTGAAATAACCTGCTTTCTCTGGAATCCATAATCGTTTGCAACCACCTCGCAGTTGCTCGAGCCTTCCCAAGTAACTAACAGGCCTCTGGCCGGTTTAAAGGCAGAACAGAGAATATTGGGGAAACAATTATAGATGTAATTAATGAATTATATTTATACGAAGGAGAACAACGCTTTTCAAATAAAAAAGACAGAAGTTCTATTTTTTAAATTAAATCGCCTAAATGCTCAGGTTTAACTTATATATTGTTATCTTTATCGATAGAACAATTTTTGATACTCTAATTTTATCCAATGAGAAAAACTCTACTGGCTATTGTGGCAGGCCTTTTTTGCGGAGGTGGCTTACTAGCTCAAACAACAGGAACGTTCATTGTAGCAGATAATGGAAGTCACATGTCCTCTTGCCTCGATACAAATATTACCTTGAATGATATTTACACACAACTTGCCATTAGGGATTTACATGATTCTAATGAAGACGTAACCAATTACAGGCTACTTGAATTAAATGGATCGTTAATTACACAAAATGAAATTACAGGCTCTTTCAAATTCAGCGATTATAGCTCAATTTATATTGAAAAGAAGAATACCACACTAACAGGCCATAATGGAGTACAGGTATTTTTAAATATAATTACTCCACCTACAACTCTATTTAAAATCGATACACTGGAGTATGTGGTGGATAAGGGAGAAAAAGCCAAAATTACGGAAGACTTTTTTAATACTGCTTTAGATTTTTGGACTAGTGGTAAAGATGTGTTAGGGTTGCAAGAACGGATTTTATTTATGGATATGTCAACAGACATTGAGCGACCTATAAGTGAGGTGCCGTCATGGGCTTTGCTAGAGCCAGGATTATATAGAATAGTACATTTTGTTTCGGTTTGTGAAGCGTCAGATATTTTTCGTGATACTCTTTTTGTAAAAGTAACTGAAAGCCTTTGCCACAGCATCCAGGTAAAAGGAAGCCCTTCTTTTTGCAGAGATGAAATAGCTGATATCCGGCCTTTCGTATATATCGACGGCCATATAGCTACAGAAATTGAATTAGATGATATGACTTTTTATAATCAGAGCAACTCTTCAGCCAGTGGTTCGGTTATTGATCCATCTGCTATTGATATGTCGGAGTTTATAGGTACTGTTGATTATTTCCCCAAGATAAAAATAGAATACCAGCCGAATGTTACCTTAGGGACGTGTGACACTTATAATTATGTGCTTGATACGCGAGTACCTACTCCGATAGTAGCTTCTTCTAATGTTTTATTTGTAAATGACAATTATAATAACCAGCAAATTGTTACTGTTGAAAGCCAGTTTTATGCTTTTGATAATGTTTTCCACAAGAATGTATTGCAAGAAATGTACCTTGATAACTATAATGTATATGATGGAACAACATTCCACTTTTATACAGATGCAGCTTATCAGAATGAAATAACAGCCAGCCAGATTCCGGCAGGAGATTACTATCTGCTTGCATTAAACCCGGCTTGCGATGAGGATTCTGCTAAATTCTCTATTAATGTGAAAGAAGCTAATGTTGAACTTTTCATGGAAAGCGAGCTGAATCAGGGAAAAGGATATTATACTTTTACTGCGCCATCTTATCCGGGGGCTACCTACGAATGGATGCAGTGGGGAGGAGCTATAGTTTCAGGACTTGGTACCAACCAGGTATTGGTATATTATTCTGAAAATGCCTCTCATGGAGTTTTTATCACATGTAAAATTACTGTTCCCTCCCCATCTGCTAAACTGGCAGAAGGAGAAGAGCCTTCTGTTTTATATGCTGCTCTATATCTGACTGAAGACGAGAATGGTGATAAAATAGAGATAACAAGTGAAGTACCTACTGGGATCTCTTCTTTCATTTCATCTGGTTTTACTTCTGCTTACCCTAATCCTGCTGAAGGCGCCATTAGCTTCACCGGGGATAAAGAATTTGACCTGAAAGTTATCAATGCAATGGGGCAAACAATATTCGAGCAAAAGAACTATACACCCAATACTCCTATTCATATTAATGAAAAAGGGATACATGTAGCACATTTGACACAGAATGGTAAGACACACTCTATTAAAATTGTTTTGAGATAAGATAAGGAAAAACTATATTATATAAGAAATAGGAGATGATGTCCCTCGCAGTTGCTCAGATCTTCCCAATAACCTATAACCAGTAAGCCTCTGGCCGGTTTAAAGGCAGAATAGAGAATATTGTGGGGGAACAATTATAAATAAGTAAATGAATTATATTTATAGGCCGGAGGCTGATGAATAAAGTCACTCAGGACGACCCATGCGACGGCAGATAACCTGCCCTATAAAAATACCTGTGGTTGTAACTATAGCAACACAACCTGAAAGCGCTAATATTACTTTATTCAAAAGTTAAAATTTCGTTTTTTTTACTTCCTGCAATTTTTAATTTTCCGCAATTTATCTTACTCAATCCAAATCAAGGCACTTTGCTTGACATTAATAAATTTAGTTGTTTTGCTCTGTTAAATACTGCCTCCCTTGAAAATCACGATACTCTTCTGTTGGTTTCTGCTTCTTTCACACTTATCCAACGCGCAGTACCCCCGCTATTTCTCCTACGACAATGAAAGGGGATTGCCTGCCAATGAGGTTTATAGTATAGTGCAAGATAATAAAGGATTTATATGGCTGGGATGTGGCGCCGGTTTAATTAAATACGATGGTATTCGTTACATTTCCTATCAGTCGCCAGAGCAAAAATCCCGTTCGGTAACGGGTTTAACTATATCCTCTTCAGGCACACTATATTGCTATAACTTTAAATCGCAAATCTTTTACTTAAAGGGAGATAGCCTTACAGAGCTCCCCGATCCCGGACTCGAAGATATCATCAATATGACAGCTGACACCAAAGGCAATCTCTTTGTTAGCCACCTGGATGGTATATCATCTTACAATGAAAAGGAAAAGATCTGGACACTAATATATCAGCCACAAAAGACTTCTCCATATGATAAAAACAGGCCCGTTTGTAAAGCCTCGCGTATCACCGATAAAGATGAACTCTATTTTATATGTACAGAAGGCATAGGACAAGGTTCTACTAAAGGCACTCTGCTAAACAAACAACCACTTCTCAATACTATTTCTCCCCGAAAGCTTGACCTGGTGGAATATCGTGATACTCTTTGGATTTTCGGCAAAGAGAGTAATCAAATATATCATTACCATAATGGCACTTTGAGCAGCATACCATCTCAAAAATTGCAATCGATTTTACATAATCGCAAAATCAATATTGCCAGAGTATTACAGGACAATAAGTTATGGATATGTACTTACAAAGGAATCATATGCTATGACGCAGCAAAAGATTCTGTTAACTTATTTTATCCCGAAATCGCATTTTCCGACTGCATATCAGACCGCGAAGGCAACTATTGGTTTAGTACTTTACAGGAAGGTGTATTGCGCGTTCCTAACCTGCACTATATTGTATGGAACAAAGACTATGGCCTTTTAGCCAACGACAGATTATCCAAAATCGCGAATGATAACAAGCATGTATACTTTACCACAGCTACCGGGATAATAGGCCAGGTGAATACATATACCTATGAGTTAAAAACTTATAATACCGGCCTGAATGCAGATATACAAAGCTTTGATTATGATAGTAAAGACAGAACTCTCTGGTTTAATCAAAACAACCATATGTTCAGTCTTAATAATGCCATACTTAATTCTACTATCAATGAAGTACAGGCAGTAAAAGCCCGATATAAAGTTGACGATGATGTTTTCCTTGCCAGCTCTCATGGGACTTTTCTTAATAACCAACTAATCAATAACTACTGGGCACGGGAAATACTTCACACACCACCCTCCCAAACAATATGGATTGCGAGCAATAACGGATTACTCCGATTCAGAAAAAATGAAAAGCATTGGAAGCTACACGACACTTTGTTGGTGGGTAGACAAATATTAACTTTGACACAAGACACAATAAATCAACAAGTTTATGCATTAACCTTCGATGGGCATATTTATCAAATAACATCAGATAATACCATTAACGCCATAAATATTTTACCCAAAGGCATTCTTCCTGTTAAGATAAAGTTTTATGACCATTGTCTGTATCTGGCAACAAATCATGGGGTATGGATACTTAACCTTCATTCACTTAGCTGGCAAAAGATTAACAGGCTGGCAGGTATTGCATCGGACAATATTCAGGATATAGCCATTGTACACAAAACCCTTTGGCTCTCTACAGGTAAAGGGCTTCAAAAAATTCCATTATCGTTTACCAACGACAATGCAGAAGCCAGACTTTATATAAAAAAGATAAGCATTAATGACTCTTCTACTTCAGACGCATCAGGCATCATTCTCAATTATGGCCAGGCACTCATGTTGTATCCGGAGGCTGCACTATACAACTGTCAGGAAGAATTTCAATATCTGTATCGTATCAGAAATATTGATAGTACCTGGGCTTCTCTGCCAAGTAATATTGAAAGGATAGAACTCCAAAATATCCCTTCCGGAAATTTTGAAATTGAGGTCAAAGTAACTGATTGTCTTGGAAGAGATTCAAATACCCTGGTAATAGACGGATATGTGAATCCTCCTTTTTGGAGAACCTGGTGGTTTATTTTATCTGAAGTTGTATGTATTTCCCTGGGGGCAATTTTATACTTAAGACACAAAATACGTCAACTCAAAGAAAAGCAATTAAAAGAAATAGCGCAGTTAAATATTGAAAATGAGTTGCGTGTTGCTCAGCAAAGAGCATTAATAGCCCAAATGAACCCTCATTTTATTTTCAATGTACTCAACTCCATTAAAAGTTATATCTATAAAAACGATAAAGAAAAAGCTTTAAACTATTTAGATGACTTTTCTAATCTGGTACGTACGGTTCTGGAGATGAGCAATATACAATACACTACCCTGGATACAGAACTTAAGATTCTGAAATTATATATAGAACTGGAAGCCATGATGCTGGCAGATGAATTTCATTATCAGATAGAAATAGACCATTCATTAGAAATTAATCAGCTGAAGTTTCCGGCATTAATTCTTCAACCATTCATCGAAAACTCTTTTAAACATGGGCTTCGCTCTAAAAAAGGAAAAAAATGTTTATACATCTCTGCCAATTCAATAGCTGAAGATATTGTTCAAATAGCGCTAACAGACAATGGAATAGGGCGGAAAAAAGCAGAGGAAAATAATCATGAGAATATATTCAAAAGAGTGTCATTCGCAACTAATGCAATAAAGCATCGAATTGAACTTATCAATAAAGAGGGTTTACTACACATGAACGTTGAAACCATAGATATGTATGATAATGAAAGTAAATCTATTGGAACGAAAATAATTATTACAACTTCTTATAAATAAAAAAGGAATTCACGGTGAGATGTCTAATTATAGATGATGCTCCTCAGGCACGGGAACTACTAAAGCTGATGCTGCAAGATATTGCCCAAGATATTGAAGTAGTTGGAGAATCTGACAATGCAGAAGATGCAAGAAAATTAATAATATCTTCCAATCCGCATGTAGTATTTCTGGATATAGAAATGCCCGGAAAGTCGGGTATACAACTATTGGAAGAACTTTCAAAGGAAGACATAAATTTTGAAATCGTATTTGTGACTGCATATCACCAATATGCTATTCAGGCGTTCAGGCTTTCAGCGATGGATTACTTATTAAAACCTGTAAGAGCTCAGGAACTTAAAGAAGCCCTGAACAAAATCAGAGAACAGTTGATGCTAAAAAAATCATCTGAACGATTAAAAGTATTAGTAGATAATCTTTCTGTAAAAGAGAACAATACGCTTTGTATTCCCGTCAACTACGGCTACGACTACATCCCCATTAGTGACATAGAGTTTATAGAAGCAGACAGATCTTATTCCATTATCCATTTAAGCGGAGGAATGGAAAAACTAATCTCCAAGCCTTTAGGCTATTTTGAAGATATTCTTCAATCATTAAGCTCATTTATAAAGACTCATCGCTCTTATTATATTAATTTAAACTTTATAGTTTCTTATACTAAAAAATCAGAGGGAGGGCTTATCTTTTTCAAAAGCGGAAAGAAAGCTGAAGTTTCCAGAAACTACCGAAAGACTTTTTTAGAAAAGATAGAACAAAAACATTAAAAGAATTTATAAAATCGTCGTTCGGAAACTCAAATACTCCTTTAGGAAAGTAATACTCTCTATTACAATACTATCTCCTAGTTTTGTCTTTGATTTAAAAAAAAATTGGAGATAGTATGAAAAAATATTTACTGAACATTGCTTTGTTGGTATCATTTGCTCAGGCTGGTTTGGCACAGACTGCGCCAGATATGAGTTGGAGAAGACATTTAAATGGTTCTGAGAATGGTATGATTTATTCCATAGATACTCTTTCTAATGGAAATTATGTACTGGCAGGAGCGAAGTATAATACCGACCCGAACAATAAAGATATGTTGATTGCTGTCACTGATAGACATAGTCAAAAAATCTGGTCGAAGGTGATTGCCGGAGAAAAAAATGACTTCTTAAGATCTGTTAAAGTAGATAACGATGGAAACCTTATCGCTGTAGGTTATACATGGTCAGAGGCGGCTGATGTGTTTGGTACATCAAAAGGTAATGGCGATTGTGTGGCAATAAAACTGAATGCAGAAGATGGTTCTATTATCTGGGCCAAGCGTTTTGGAGGGAGCAATACAGAATATTTTTATGATGTACAGATTGCATCTGATGGTGATTATTTAATTGCTGGTTCTTATGGTTCTCCCAATGGTGATTTTACCTCTAACGCTGGAGGACAAGATGCCTTTATTTTAAAGTTAGACACAGATGGAAATAAGGTGTGGCTAAAGACTTTTGGAATTGGAGGAAATGACTATGCTTACAAAGTTCAGGAGACATCAGACGGTGGCTTTGTGTTTTTTGGAGAAAATAAAACAAATGCAAAAATGCCAGATGGGGAAGGAGCAAGCATTGACATGTGGGTGGTAAAAATAGATGAAGAAGGAAATGAAGAATTTAATGTGGCTATAGGTGGTAGTTTGGACGATTTCCTGAACTATGGTATTGCGACATCTGACGGCGGATATATTATTGCTGGTCATAGCAAATCTAATGATGGGGACTTTACTAACGTAAGTGAAGAAGATGGTTGGATTGTAAAATTAAAAAGCAATGGTACTATAGATTGGAAAAAAACTTACGCTACCGGTACCAATATGGTGGATAAATGTAAAGTAGTAAAAGAAACAACAGACAATGGCTTTATCGTTTTTTCTACCTACGAACAGAAATATACTATTTATACTAACTTAAATATCACTAAGTTAAATAG
>DATCKK010000674.1:0-1820 GCA_036562325.1 Cytophagaceae bacterium
AGACATGGGCAAGCATGCCATTACCCATTATGAAGTTTTAAAAAGCTTTAACAAGGTATCCTTAATCAAATGCAATCTTGAAACCGGAAGAACCCATCAGATAAGAATACACATGAAATACCTTGGCCATCCATTATTTAATGATGCTGCCTATGGGGGAGATAAGATCCTAAGAGGGAGCACCTATAGTAAATACAAGCAATTTATTGAAAACTGTTTTAAAATTATTCCAAGGCAGGCGCTTCACGCTAAGTCATTAGGTTTTATTCATCCCAGGACCAAACAGTTCATGCAGTTTGACACGGATTTGCCGGAAGATTTTCAACAAGTCCTGGAGAAATGGGAAAAATATACGGAACAGTTCGAAGGTTAAAGAGCCGTAGCGCCAAAGCATTTGAATAAAAAAAGACTGCTGAAAACCGGCAGTCTTTTTTTATGATAACCTGTATTATATTCTTACTGAATAGTAATCTTGTTCATCGTCTTATGTCCATTAATATCAATCTCCAAAAAGTAACTCCCTTTGTTAATTCTGCTAATGTCAAAAGTGTGAACATTAGAACCTGAGTGACGATGCTCGTTGGCAAGTTCCTGTATGGTTTTACCTGCACTATCTTTAAGAACTATCTTCACTCTTCCTCCTTTATTAAGATCATACGATACATTTATAAAATCTGAAGAAGGGTTTGGATACAGGCTTATATCTGAGACCACAGGCTCTAAAGGCACTTCTTTAGATGTAACAGTCTCAGGGTCAACAGAGCTAAATGCATATATATCATTATAAGTTTTCAAAGGATGGCTTAAGTTTCGGTATATAATGGTAAATACAGGATGACGAATAGTATCAACATACCATTCGTACGTTGCAATGTCTGATTCAATAGTTATATCAGGGCCAAATCCTTTTACTGTATACTCCATATTTATTACCGTTTTTACCCTCAATACATTTTTATATTCCTTTTCCGGTAACTTTAAATCTCCCGTACCATCAGCAATAACTACAGCCTTTCCTTTATGGCTTCCGGATGCAGGGAAATTCATATACTCTGCAGAGGTTGTCCCCTTAATACTGTCTTCGAATGAATCATTTAATGTAAATGGATACTTAATCAGCACCTGAGGATCCGTGTGAACCACACGATTTACTACAAAATTGCCTTTATTTCCCCAATTCACCACACTATCTTCTCCTGCTTTGATAAATACATATACACTTCCCTCTTTAATGACTTCTTCAGCTTCCTGAAAATCTGTCGTTTCATTGGCAACAGCCAAACCAACCACATTAACATTTTGGCTACTATCTTTTGGAACCAGGCCTGAAAAGTCCCAAAGAATCTCTGTTCCTGCTTCTCCCGGGTTAATATCATCCGTTTCGAAATAATGATTGGTATAAACATCTCCTATTTTCGGATTGATATCAGAAGTTAAGGTCTGAGCATTTAACACAGCTACCGAGGTAAGTATTGCAGATAAAAGGCAGAATATTGTTTTCATTTTGAATTCTTTTTTTTGTTCAATTTTTAAAATTAGTACATTTTATCCACAAATGAAACAAATCAAGGCCAACTCTCGTATCTTGCGAGATTTTTTCAGGCACAAACTAGCAATAGTATAATTATTTAGCGAAATAGTAATAGTAAATCAAATAGTTATGAGCAAAGGTGTTCTATATATGTTCCTCTCCATTTTTTCATTTTCCTTAATGCACCTTTCTGTAAAAGCATTGCCTAATATCCCTATTCATGAGATTATCTTTTTCCGTACATTATTTTCGCTCATAGCAGCTTATGTAGTGATAAAGAAGGAAGGTA
>DATCKK010000496.1:0-2349 GCA_036562325.1 Cytophagaceae bacterium
CCGGACCTTCCATCATCCGCTATAATAATACCAAAGTCATCCAGGCTGGAATTTATTGGATAACCTATATTTTTCACCTTACCGGCTGTGTTATTATTTATAATTGAGCAAAATACATCCAGCCCGCCAAGGCCACCATGCCCATTGGATGAAAAATATAAAACTGTGTCTTTATATATAAATGGGAAAACCTCATTCCCGGCCGTATTAATGGATGGACCTAAATTCTTTGGCTCAGACCATACAGAGTCCACATAATAGGAAACATACAGATCCACCCCTCCATAACCTCCAGGCATATCAGAAGCAAAATACAGTGTTCTTCCGTCGGAGGTTATGCTTGGATGACCAACAGAATAAGCCATATTATTAAATGGCATGGGAGTTATATGCTCCCATTTATTCTTTTTATTCTTAGTTGCTGAAAAAAGCATTAACCTGTTTACATCTTTCAGCGAATCTTTATTATTTTTTATATCGAATTTGGTTACTGCGTTTCTTGTAAAAATAATGGAATTACCATTGTTGTATATGGTTGCAGGGCCTTCATGAAGCGGTGAGTTAATCTTTCCTTTTAATTTAACCGGATTACCCAACCCACCTTCTGCATTCATTTTACTATAATAAAGATCCAAAAAGGTAGAATTATCCCAAGTGTTAAGCGCCTTCACAAACACATTCTTTGTACGGCCACTTACAAACAAAATTCCATCCTCATAATAAACGGGGCTAAAGTCTGCATGAGGTGTATTAATCTTTAGTTCCTTAACCGGATAAGTAAGAGAGTCTTCATAAAAAGAATTGATGCTTAACAATGCTTCAATCATATTATTCGCAAGCTCACTATGGCTCACCTGCCTTTTATATTCCTCAAACCACTTTCTGCCTTCTTCATATTTACCATTGCTTACCAGCATCTGGGCATAATAAAACTTATGAATCGGTTGAGTAATCGATGAAGTCATCACCTTTTCATACCATATTTCTGCTTCCTTCGTCTGATTTAACATACGATATGATTCCGCTATCTTCAGTTTAACCTGATCATTAGATTTATCCCTATTTAAAACCTGTAGATACAAATCAATAGCAGATGCATAAGCAAATTCCTCGAAAAGCCGGTCTGCTCTTTTCAAAGGACTTTTGAGATTGGAAAATAAATTCTGACTCCTTAAATCAGTAGAAATAAGTACTAACACTAAAATCAGGCCTGATATAAGGTTCTTCATAATTAGAAATAACGAGGAGTTAATACTTTAGAACCATAAAAATGAAAATTATAGGTAAGCATAAATTCATGCGAACCCGAAGACACAGTACTTAGCTGATTTAATGCCATATCATACGAATACCCCAAGCTTAACTGATTGGTAAGCTGTACCTGAAAAATAAGATTCGCCGATGAAAAACTTCTATAGGATACTCCTAGCCAAAGTACTTCCTTAATCAACAGATTTGAATTCAGATCTAATTGAACAGGTGCTCCTTCCACCATCTTCACCAGTACGCTGGGTTTTAACTTCAAATCAGGCGAAAGCTTCAACACAGCCCCGGTCGTAAAGAAGTAGTGCCTTCTTTGCTTTCCATAATCAGATATCCCTGAATTTCTTAAATGATTAGATAATATATGAGGCACACTTAAGCCTGCGTAGAATCTTTGTGTACTATAATATATACCCGTTCCAAAATTCAATGAAAAAGTACTCACTTCATCGGATGAGAAGGTTGGATCATTAGGCTGCTTTGTATGAAGGGAACTAAAATTTGATCTGTATCTGGAAATACCTGATTGCAAGCCCATAGATAACTTTCCGTTTTTCATGGGTATCCTGTAAGCGTAAATGATGTTTGTACCATATTGCCGGGTAACTCCAATCTGATCATTAATAAATGTCATACCTAAAGCCACCCTTTCATTTTTTAAAGGTGAATGTACCGATAATGTTTGTGTAGATGGTGCACCTTCAATCGCAAGCCACTGTTTTCTTGCCAACAGTGTCAGGTTCAATGCTTCCTGGCTACCTGCATAAGCAGGATTAATAGCCAATCCATTAAACATGTATTGTGTGAAAAGCGGCTCCTGTTGCGCCTTTGCAAACGAACAAATCAAAATGCAGGCGAATAATGGAAATAAAATCAAATTAACGCTTCTCACCAGAAATCAAATTATTTTAATAACTACAACTTATGTGAATATCTATCCCTTTAATAATAAACTACCTTTAAAAGTAGTATTATAACTCCTGGCAAAATTGCATACGGGCAGGAATTGTTCAGATAAAAAAATTTACTAATCTGTATCAAGCTCAAAGGTTACTGTAAATGTAGAGCCCTTGCCAGGCTCACTTG
>DATCKK010000500.1:0-6386 GCA_036562325.1 Cytophagaceae bacterium
GACTATAGCTTATCCCCCTGCCTACTATTGATTTTACTTCAATTAATACCTAACTACTATCTGCTCAGTTTCTGCTTCTAGATTGGTCCAGTTCACTAAATATCCGTAAGCCTCACAGGTATTAATTGCATTACCGGACTGATCCACTCCAAAAGTGATACTAGTTTCACGGGCCGACCCCTTATGCGTTTTTTTACCACTGACAGCTATCCATCCAGGTGTTGACGAAGCACAGGAATTAATATGAATAGGCTCAATAATTTGGCTATAAAAATATTTTCCATTTCTATTATCTCCCCAAACCGCTACATTATCCAGGTTACCCAAAATTGTATCTCCTGAAAGCTCTATGCTATAATCAGAACCAATTTTGGTCACAAGCCTTCTTAAAGCTGAATACCAGGTACAGGTTTTTCCATTATCAAATGTTATTTGTTTTTCACCTCTGATAATATAGATCAAATTTTCTGTTATTCCGGCATCAAGGTCATCTACAGTGAATCCTATTTCGTTAATAACTGTTTGAGTCCCGTTAATCGTAATCGATTTTTCATCAGCTCTGGCTACTTTATAATCGGTAAAGTAAATAACTGCAGAAGCAAGCGGAGATTCCCATGTCAAAGAATCCTTCAACTCAACCAGAATTTTCCCCCACCTCTTTCGGCCAAGGCAATCGGTACTGCCATCAAAAACTACTGTAATCTTTTTCTCCGTAGTATCACTCCACTCTACTGTACCACCACAAACACCGGGCAATTCAGTTATTTTTCCTCCATTGAAACCTGATACTCCTGCCAAAAGCCTGTTCGCTTCCTCTACCAATTGCTCAGATTCACTTTGAATTATGGCATCATCAATTGCCCCGGAAGTTTGCTCTAAGGAGTCATCCGGAAAGATCTCAACATCTTCCTTACAGGCTGATAATAAAAGCACAATGGCTATAGAAACAGCTTTCAAAAAAAGTTTTTTCATAAAGCATGAGGTTCGTATTGAAAATCTAATTTCCAAAATTTATTGGATATTTAGGCATTTAGTAAAAGCTTTTAAGCAGATAATTACTTGTAACTAATTAGCCTTTCCTCTTACTTTTTTTTCAATTTCATCCCACATTGATGCAGGAACCTGTTCCAGATTATTAAATTCTCCTGCCCCCTGAAGCCATTCTCCACCATCAATAGTTACTACTTCTCCATTAACAAAAGAGGAATAATCAGATACAAGATATGCCGCAAGGTTGGCTAATTCCTGATGATGTCCGAATCTTCTTAAAGGAATTCGTTGAACAGGATCGATTTTATCGGCCAGGTCTGCCGGAAACAACCTGCTCCATGCGCCTTCTGTAGGGAACGGACCAGGCGCAATCGCATTCATCCGAATACCGTATTTAGCCCATTCTACTGCCAAAGAGCGGGTTAACGCCAAAACCCCTGCTTTAGCACATGCCGATGGCACTACATATCCAGACCCTGTTGATGCATAGGTGGTGATTATATTTAGTACCGTTGCCGGTTGCTTCGTTTCGATCCATCTTTTACCCAGGGCCAGGGTAAAATTATAAGTTCCCTTCAGAACAATATCTACCACGACATCAAATGCCTTACTGGAAAGTCTTTCTGTTGGTGAAATAAAATTTCCTGCCGCATTATTTAATAATACATCCACCTTCCCAAATCTTTCCATTGCGGCATCTATTGTCTTTTCAACTTCCAGATAATTTCTCACATCACACGCTAGCGGCAATACACTTTGCCCCGTAGCTTTTTCCAGTTCTTCCGCAGTCGCCTTTAACACCTCCATCTTACGGCTGGCAATAACCAGATTCGCCCCCAACTCCATAAAATATTTTCCCATCGATTTACCCAAGCCGGTACCACCTCCGGTTATCAGAATGGTTTTACCTTTAAGCGTTCCTGCTTTTAACATCGATTCTGTATGCATATCTATCGTCGTTTAAAATTCCAAATTTCTATACCCCAAACTCCAAATAAATCACAATTAATGAAACCGCAAAAGCATTTTCATTAATTATATTGTTAGAATAAATGATCATGATTAAACTTATGGAAAGAAGCCATAAACCTAATTTATAAACTATTACGTATTAGGTCGAAGTAAAATTACCGCATAAATAGTACGTATATAGTGCTGAATTAGTATTTTCGTTTCCGGAATGTGAGTTTTCAATGAGTTAGAAGAATGATACCATTTAACAGGCCATTTATTATCGGAAAAGAGCTTGATTATATAAAGCAAGCTGTGGAAAGTGGTAAGATTTCCGGAGATGGACTGTTTACAAAAAAATGTCAGCAGTACATGGAGGACAGGTATGGCTTTAAAAAAGTACTATTAACTTCTTCCTGTACCGATGCATTGGAAATGTGTGCCATTCTCTCTGATATTCAGGAAGGAGATGAGGTTATAATGCCTTCCTTTACATTCGTCAGTACTGCCAATGCATTCGTCCTGCGTGGCGCCAATATTGTATTCTGCGATATCCGGCCCGATACATTAAATATCGATGCTTCACGAATTGAACCGCTTATTACACCAAAAACCAAAGCAATTGTAGTAGTACACTATGCCGGAGTAGCCTGTGATATGGATCCAATTATGTCTATTGCCAGAAAACACCGATTATTGGTAATAGAAGATGCCGCACTTGCCACAGAAGCTTTCTATAAACAAATTCCTCTCGGCTCTATCGGTGATTTGGCAACCTATTCCTTTCATGAAACTAAAAACATTATTGCCGGAGAAGGTGGAGCATTGCTTATCAATAACGAGTCTTTCATTGAGCGGGCTGAAATAATAAGAGAAAAAGGCACGAACCGGTCCAAATTTTTCAGAGGAGAAACCGACAAATACAATTGGGTAGATATAGGCTCTTCTTTCCTTCCTTCGGAAATTATTGCAGCATTTTTATATGGACAGCTTGAACAGTTGGAAGATATTCAAAAAAAGAGAATCAGTATCTGGAACAAATACTATCAAAGCCTGCAAGAACTGGAAACACAGGGGTTTATCCGAAGGCCTGTAATACCCGGTTATGCGACGGTCAACGGACAAATGTTTTACATCTTATGCCGCTCATTAAAAGAAAGATCAGACTTAATAGTATATTTGCTAAATAAAAATATAAAGGCAGTATTTCACTATCTTCCACTTCACTCCAGTCCTTTTTATAAAGAAAGATATTCGGGCAAAGAGCTGGAGGTAACAGACAGAGTGAGTGATACCTTGTTGAGGTTACCTTTATTTTATAATTTAACTGATGAAGAACAAGAATATATAATAAATTCAGTATACGAATTTTACCATAAACTTTAAACTTAATAACTTTAATTGTTTAATACTTTTAGTATCATGATTTTAAAAAGATTAACCCCGGCATTTATTTGTCTGCTGTCTCTTTCACTTGTAACATCCTGCGTTACAAGAAAGAAGTACGACGACCTGAACACTCAAAAATCAAGACTGGAATTGGAGAAAGCGGAATGCGATGATCAGTTAAAAGTGATTACAGCAGAAAACCAAAAACTGAAAGATGAATTAGCAGACTATAAAGAAAGACATAAAGTTCTTGTAGCCGATACTGCGCAAACAGGAACTGTATTAAGAAGAACGCAAAGAAATTATGAAGCGTTAAACGAGACTTATGAACAATTATTAAGAAACCATAACCGCCTTCAGTCACACAGTGCTTCCGAAATAGATAAGATCAATAAAGATCTGGCCAGAAGAGAACAAGATCTGATGGAATCGGAAAAGAAAGTAAAAACTTTGCAGGCAAACCTGGAAGAAAGAGAAATCCGTGTAAAAGAACTTGAAAACATTCTTGAACAAAAGGAAAAAGCAGTTAATGACCTAAAAGCTATTGTAAGTAATGCACTGTACAATTTCAAAGAAAAAGACCTTACAGTTGAAGTTAGAAATGGTAAAGTATACGTATCACTTGCAGACCAACTATTGTTCAAATCAGGAAGTACTGAAGTAGATCCTAAAGGAGTTGATGCACTGAAAAAACTGGCCAATGCACTGAAAGAGCAATATGATTTGAGAATAATGGTAGAAGGCCATACCGATGACGTACCTGTTGCTAAAGGAACCGTAGGTGTAAAAGACAACTGGGACCTGAGTGTATTAAGAGCTACTTCTATCCTCAGAATACTTGCCAACGAAGGCCTTGATCCAAGAAATATCATACCTGCCGGAAGAGGTGAGTTCTCACCAAAAGTAGAAGGTAAAACTTCCGAGGCCCGTCAGAAAAACAGGAGAACAGAAATCATCCTCACTCCTAAACTGGATGAACTGTTTAAAATATTAGAAAACAACTAACCGCTGTCAAAGTGGAATGACAATCATAAGAAGAAAAAGCTACTCTGGAATGAGTAGCTTTTTCTTCTTAATTCAGTTGTTTAAACTCTTTTAGCTTTGGAGAATTTAACTTTTTAAGTAATTCATTTGGGATTTTAAAGTTTGTAATTTGGGATTTCTCAAGATATTGCTTGCTCTAAATCCTTAATCAAATCTTCTACATCCTCCACTCCTACACTTAATCTTATAAGAGTATCTTTTAGTCCGGCTTTTTCTCTTTCTTCTTTAGGTATACTGGCATGCGTCATGCTGGCAGGATGTCCGCACAATGATTCTACTCCCCCCAGTGATTCTGCTAATGAAAACAATTCTACTTTTTCCAAGAAGCGTTTGGCATCATTAATATTGTCACCTTTTAACGTAAAGGACAACATACCTCCAAACCCATTCATTTGAGCCGCAGCTATAGAATGGTTTTTATGCTCCTTTAATCCTGGATAATTGACTTTTTCTATTTTAGGGTGCTTAGAAAGATATTCAGCAATAGCCATGGCATTTTCGCAATGTCTTTGCATTCTTAAATGCAGGGTCTTTACTCCTCTCAAAACCAAAAAACAATCCTGAGGGCCGGGTACAGCACCACAAGAGTTTTGAATGAAAGCTATTCTTTGTGCAAGGGCATCATCATTAACTACCAGTGCCCCCATCACTACATCAGAGTGGCCTCCCAAATATTTGGTCACCGAATGCATCACTATATCGGCTCCTAACTCCAAAGGCCTTTGTATATAGGGAGAAGCAAATGTATTATCAACGGCAAGTAATATATTCTTCTTTTTAGCTATAGCTGCTACTCCTTTGATATCAATAATATTCAGTAGTGGATTGGTAGGTGTTTCCACCCAAATCAGTCTGGTTTTATCATTAATATAAGGCTCTATATTCTTCACATCCTCCATCGGCACAAAATGAAATTTGATACCGAAGCCTTCAAACACCTTGGTAAAAATGCGATAACTTCCTCCATACAAATCGTTCGTGGAAATAACTTCATCGCCCGGCTTCAATAATTTTATCAATGTATCGATAGCCGCCATTCCGGAGGCAAAACAAAAACCGTGTTTACCACTTTCAAGTGCAGCAAGGCTCTTCTGCAAAACCGTTCTGGTCGGATTGTGTGTTCTGGAATACTCATACCCCTTATGGTCTCCCGGAGAAGCCTGTACATAGGTAGAAGTCTGATATATAGGCGTCATGATTGCCCCTGTAGACGGGTCAGGCTCTACTCCTGAGTGTATCGCTTTTGTTCCGAATTTCATATTGCTATTTCTTTATATTTTATTTCTTACTCCAGGCCAGATTTAGTTATCAACAATATTTTCTTATGTAAATTCCTACACTTTACTAATTAAAGAATTTTACCCTATAGGTTAGAAATATTATTGCTTAAGTTAATAGTATTATGAGAATCTGACAAAGTAAAAGCTAATTTCCTGAAAATAGTTAAAATGAATACAACAGAAAAGGTACATTAATAAATTAATGAGCTTTTTTTCAACCTGCCACTCCTTATACCCGTACAAAAGATGATTTTAAAATTGAATCTAAAAAATAACACTTACCATTTAAGCCTGATATTAATCAATTTATAATATTTTAACTCCATCTTTTGACATAATTTGCCCATTATAATTAAATTCGCAGTCTAACAATCAATTTTTGTATGAAAAAAATTTTACTTCCAGCTTTCCTTATTACGCTAACCGCCAATCTTCTACAAGCACAGCATGAAAAAAGCGTATTTACCTCTACAGGCAGGGCTGGTGTTTCTACGACCTTTGCAACGGATTACCATGCTGTAGGCATTAACCCTGCTAACCTTGGCTTAAAATCCAAATACGAGGTAAAACACGTAACGTTTGGTTTTTTGGAAATGGGAACCAATCTTTTTGTTGAGGGTTTGAATACAAATGATTTTCTGGACAATACATCCGGAGGAGGCGAAGACCTGGGAGAAAGAATTTCATTAGCCAATAGATTTAACAACAAAGCAATTTCGTATAACCTTGACG
>DATCKK010000506.1:0-5786 GCA_036562325.1 Cytophagaceae bacterium
ATGTACTGCTGTTTATAATAAGACAATTATGGTTTATCCTCAGGTGTCTGCTGATTTTGCAACTACGGATACCATCGGATGTTCTCCGCTTAGAGTTTCATTTACCCGTTTAAGTAACTCCGGTAACAAAATCAGTTGGGATTTTGGAGATGGTAACATAAGTATGGTAGCAAACCCTACTCATACTTTTACCAATACTACAGGGAAAGACACTGTATTTACGGTCAGGCTAATTGTCGAATCACCAACTTGTGTAGATACAGCTTATCAGGAAATTACAGTTTATGGTGTTCCACAAGTATCTTATACTTCGGTGACAGCCGGCTGTAGCCCCTTAGAAGTTGACTTTACCAATACATCTTCAGGAGCAGTTAAATATACATGGAACTTTGGAGATGGAATAATAATAGATACCAATCAAAATAATATAAAGCATAGCTTTTTCAACTTTGGATCATCAAATAAACCATATACTGTAACACTTACAGGAGAAAATGCAGGAGGTTGTCGTTCTGTTTACTCTTCTGAAATTACAGTTTATCCTATGGTGAGTGCTGAGATTACTGCTAGTGATACTGCAGGTTGTACTCCTTATCAGGTTAGATTTTATAATTCTTCTGTGCCAGGGGTAACTTACAATTATGACTTCGGAGATGGAACTTCTTATACCGGGTCAAATCCAACTCATACATTTGTAAATACTCTGTTGAAAGATACATTGTATCAGGTAAGAATGATTGCTCAATCTGCTACTTGTGCAGATACTTCTTACCAGATTATAAGAGTATATGGAAAACCTGTAGCAGATTTCACGTTGACCGATAAAGGTTGTAGTCCTGTTGTTGCCACATTTACTAATCTTTCTCAGGGGGCAACTGCTTATTATTGGAACTTTGGCGATGGCAGCTCTTCGGATACTACAGCCATGACATTTACCCGTATAATGAATAATCCAGGTTTGTCCAACAGAACCTATTCAGTTACTCTGATTGCAGAAAACGATCATGGATGCTCTGCTGTAGTTTCAAAAGATATACTGGTTTATCCTAAGGTAACTGCAGATTATGTCCTTTCGGATACAGCAGGGTGTAATCCGTTAAAAGTTACTATTCAGAATTACTCCTTTGCCGCGACTACTTATTCATGGGATTTTGGAAACGGTACAATAAGTGATTTGGCCAATCCGGTTATTACATTTACTAATTCTTCATTAGTTGATTCGGTATATACGATTCGACTAATCGCTTCTTCAGAACATTGTCGTGATACATTGGAAAAAAAAGTTACCGTGCATCCTTCTCCCAAAGTGAACATTGCACCGGATGTGAATGAAGGCTGTAGTCCGTTATCTGTAACTGTTGTCAATGCTACACAAGGAGCAACTGCTTATTCATGGGATTTTGGAGATGGTACATTGATAGATACAATTCATGCTGATTTGCAACATGTATATATTAATACAGGTTTTTCTTCAAGGACATTCCGTATCAATTTGTTGGCAGAAAATGATTTTGGTTGTCAGGCAAGAACAGAAAGCAATATAATTGTATATCCCGAGGTTATTGCTGAATTTGCAGTAAACGATACAGTTTCATGTACACCGGCGAATATCCAATTAACCAATACCAGCTTAGGTGCTAAAAACTATAGTTGGGATTTTGGAAATGGAACGGGGTCTGGCTTATTTAGTCCTTCCGTAACTTTACATAACAGCGGAACTATTGATTCTGTTTATACGATCCGGTTAATAGCTTCATCTGCTACTTGTACCGATACCACCTATAAAAACATTCGTGTTCATCCGGCACCTAAGCCATCTTTTGATTTACCGCAAGCCGGATGTGGGCCATTAAATGCAGAAATACATAATACAACTTCCGGGGCTGTAAGGTATGTGTGGGATCTGGGTACAGGGGATATAGTAGATACTACATCCTCTGCACCATTTAATTATGTCTTTAGTAATAATGGAATAAGTAACCGGAATTATACTGTTTGGTTAGAAGCAATTAATTCTTTTGGCTGTTCTGCAAGTCTTAATAAGACGGTAACGGTATATCCGGAAGTAACTGCGGATATATTAGCCAGTGATACCGTTGGTTGTACCCCGATTAATGTGAAATTTAATAAAAACTCATTGGCTGCTACCGAGTTTAACTGGTCTTTTGGGGATGGAGAATCTGCAAACGGGTCGGCAGTCGAACATTTATTTTCCAATCCTGTTTTAACCGATACAGTTTATAAAGTAACATTGGTCGCGAAATCATCAACTTGTGCAGATACTGCTTATAAGTACATAACAGTATATCCGGCTCCTAAGGCTTCTTTTGAACTGCCTGCCAGCGGTTGCAGTCCTTATCCGGCCATTATCAAAAACACTACCGAAGGGGCAGTAAATTACCTTTGGGATTTTGGCAATGGTGCTACCAGTGATACTTTAGCCGGCACATTCGAGCATCTTTATTATAACCTGAACTCAAGTCCAAGGAACTATCTGGTAAGATTGACAGCTACAAGCACTAATGGTTGTTCCTCTACTTTTAATAAGAGCATTATTATTTATCCGGAAGTAAAAGCAGATTTTATCCGGGATACTATAGGTTGTAGCCCATTTAATGCTGCGATTCAAAACAGGTCTCAGGGAGCTGCCTCTTATGTATGGGATTTTGGTGATGGTACCCCTAAGTCAACAGTAGCAAGCCCATATCATTTGTATGAAACGGCTACAGATAAGATATTTCATTTGACTTTGATCGCTTCATCCGATAACTGTTCAGACACTATCAGTAAAACGGTCAAAGTGTTGGCAACACCTTCTGCAAAGTTTACGGCAACACCTACGTCCTTTACTTTGCCAGACTCTGTAGTTACTATTTCCAATCTTACCTCTCCGGGGCCCTGGAGCTATCTATGGACATTTGGGGATGGCGATACTTCCTATGTACCAGAACCCGGAAAACATTATTATGACTTTTATGGAAATTATAGTATTACGTTAAAAGTAACGAATGCGAATTGCTCATCGGAGTATAGCCAGATGATTGCTGTATATCCAACGGCACCGGTAGCGGACTTTGTTGGAGAGGGAGATGGTTGTAGTCCTTTGTTGGTGCAGTTTGAAAACAAGAGTAAATATGCAGATACTCTAATTTGGGATTTTGGAGATGGTGACAAGTTGGTATTAAGTCGTCCGTTCCCTAAATATATAACACATACATTCCTTAATCCTGATAAGTATAGTGTGAAATTAACAGCTATTGGAAAAGGGGGATCTGATCAGATAGTAAAAGATACTATAGTTAAAGTAAGAAATGTGCCTTATGCATCATTCTCCGTAAAACCAAGGGAAGCAGTGATTCCCGATGATGCCCATTACTTTTCAAACCAGTCTAAAGATGCGGATAGTTTTGAGTGGGATTTTGGAGATGGACATACCTCAACACAGCGAAGTCCATTCCATACCTATGAGAAACCTGGGGAGTATGATGTTAGGTTAATTGCACATAATCGATACGGATGTTCAGATACTTTTTTTGTCAAAGCAGCAGCATTGGCGGTTGCCGGTGGATTGATTAAAGTACCTAATGCGTTTACTCCAAGTAGCGCAGGGCCTAACGGAGGACATATAAACTCAGGAGGTTTAAACGATGTGTTTTATCCTTTAACAGATAATGTGGTGGATTTTCATATGATGATATTTAACCGTTGGGGAGAGTTATTATTTGAAAGTAAAACTGTTAATATCGGTTGGGACGGTTATTATCGGGGAGAACTATGTCCGGAAGATGTATATGTATATAAAATAAGAGCAACACTTTCAGGAGGAGAAGTAAAAGAATTAGTAGGAGATGTAACCTTGATAAGAGAATGAAAATAATTAATTATATATCTATGAGACCGATCTCCATTATGGCAGTTATACTGCTTTTATCTTCTTTTTCACTAGCAGGGAGAGGTAGTATGAAGTCAAAGGAGAAAAAGGCAGAAAAGTTTTATGCCAATGGATATTATAGTTTAGCCTTACCTCTTTATCAGGATTTGTTAAAGTTAAATCCCGAAGAGTTGAAGTATAAAATGAAAGTGGGAGTATGTCTGCTTCAAACAAGAAAGCGAAGAGAGTCGATACCTTATCTGGAGTCTGCTTCTTATGGAGGATTGACGGAAGCTTATTATTATCTGGGACAGGCATACCATTATGCCAATCGTCTGGATGAAGCTTTGAATGCATATCTTATGTTTAAGAAATTGGCTTCGGTAGAAGCATATCTTGAATCAGATATTGATAAAATGATCAATACAACATTAACGGCTAAAGAGATGATGAAAAATCCTGTTAATGTGGAAATTCAAAATATGGGTAGCAAGATCAATTCCGAGAGTTCCGATTACGTGCCGGTGATAAGTGCCGATGAATCGGTATTGATTTTTACTTCCCGGAGAGAAGGAACTACAGGTGGTTTGAAGGATTTTGATAATGAATATTTTGAAGATGTATATATCGCTTTCAAAGAAGGAGACGATTGGACCAATGCTATTAATATCGGCCCGGAAATTAATACCCCCTCGCATGATGCAAGTATAGGACTCTCTCCGGATGGACAGAAATTATTTATATACAGAACCAATAAAGATGTTTATGGAGGAGATATTTATGAGTCTGTGCTTGATGGCACCATGTGGTCCACACCTACCAAGCTGCCACCTGAAATAAACAGTGGTAACTGGGAGCCCAGTGCCAGTTTGTCATCTGATGGTAACTATCTTTATTTTGCCAGCAACAGGCCTGGTGGTTATGGAGGCAGGGATATCTATGTTTCTAAAAGGCTTCCGGACGGTCGTTGGGGAATTGCACAGAACCTGGGAGCAATTATTAACAGCAAATACGATGAAGATGCCCCATTCATTCATCCGGATGGAAAAACATTATACTTTAGTTCCAAAGGGCATAAAAATATGGGTGGGTTCGATATCTTCAAATCGGAGCTGAAGGACGGGCTTTGGACTATACCGGAAAATATTGGCTATCCGATCAACACAGTAGATGATGATATTTATTTTGTATTGTCGGCTCAGGGAAAGCGGGGATATTACTCTTCTAATAGAGAAGGAGGACTTGGCGGGCAGGATATTTATCAGATTAACATGGAAGTAGAAGAAGTACCTTTAACACTGATAAAAGGATATGTAGTCGGAACATCTAAAACACCTGTGAAATCAGTCATTCATGTTATTGATAATGATACTAAAGAATTGCAGGGAATATACACATCCAATGCATCATCAGGGAAATACATATTGATATTGCCACCTGGCAAGAGTTATAAAATTATAGTGGAGGCGGAAGGATTTCATTCATTGTCTCAAAACTTTGATGTTCCTGAGGTGAATCAATATAAAGAGATTATACATGATTTTGAATTAAAACCATTGTCTAAATAAAGTAAGGAGGGAACATGAGCCGGATATTTACCATCCTATTAATAGTAATAATGTCTGTTTATAAGGCATTGGGCCAGGATCCCCAGTTTACGCAATTTTATGCAGCCCCACTGTATTTAAATCCGGCGTTTGCAGGAGCTACCAATGAAAGCAGGATTATATTTAATAACCGCCATCAATGGACAAGCCTCCCCAAAGCTTTTGTAACCTATGCGGCTTCTTTTGATCATAATTTTGTTAAATACAATAGCGGAGTTGGACTGATTGCAATGGTAGACAGAGCAGGTACAGGAGGCCTTACCTCCGCTAATATTGGAGCAATTTATTCTTATAAAATAAATTTGACG